>DATERH010000026.1:0-19208 GCA_035271785.1 Buttiauxella sp. | reverse complement strand
CTAAATAATTTAGAGTAAGGAAAATTTATGCTCCATCCGCGAGCCAGGACCATGTTGGTCCTTTCCATCCCAGCATTAGTTATCGGGATTTGTTCCAGTCTGGTATTGATCGTGGTGATGAAAGTCGCTGCGGTTTTACAGCGATATTTGTGGGTCACCTTGCCCGCACATTTCGACCTCAATATGAATTCCCCAATGTGGATCCTTTTGATACTGACCTTCACCGGTATTGCAGTTGGGTTGGTCGTTCGTTACATGCCAGGCCATGCCGGACCGGATCCCTCAACCGAGCCCTTGATTGGCTCACCGGTACAGGTGGCGGTGCTTCCTGGGTTGATTATTGCACTGGTGTTAGGGCTTGCTGGTGGGGTAAGCCTCGGGCCGGAGCATCCTATAATGTCGGTGAATATTGCGCTTGCGGTGGCTATTGGCGCACGTTTATTGCCCAGAGTCGCGGCGATCGACTGGACTATCCTCGCTGCAGCAGGAACCATCGGTGCACTATTTGGTACGCCCGTTGCGGCAGCTTTGGTGTTTTCGCAAATGCTGAATGGTAGCAACGATGTGCCGTTGTGGGACCGGCTTTTTGCCCCGCTGATGGCAGCCGCTGCAGGAGCCATGACCACTGACTTGTTCTTCCAGCCTGACTTCTCGTTACCTGTGGTGCAGTATCAGGAATTACGTGTGGTGGATATCTTTAGCGGTGCCGTGGTGGCCACTATCGCCATTGCATTGGGCATGATCGCCGTTTGGTGCTTACCGCGTGCACACCGCATGATTCATCAGCTAAAACATCCCGTGCTGATTCTTGGTACAGGGGGTTTTCTGTTAGGGGTATTAGGGCTGATTGGTGGTGAAGTCACGCTGTTCAAAGGGCTGGATGAAATGCGCCAGCTCGCCGTCGCTCAACATTATTCTGTGGCAACTTTGCTGATGTTTGCGCTGGTAAAACTGGCCGCACTGGTGATTGCGTCAGCCTGTGGTTTCCGTGGTGGGCGGATATTCCCGGTGGTGTTCGTCGCAGTGGCACTGGGAATGATGCTCCATCAGCATGTCGAAGCGGTTCCGGCGGCGATTACGCTGTCTTGCGCCATCCTTGGCCTGGTATTGGTTGTCACGCGTGATGGCTGGCTCAGCCTGTTTATGGCAATGGCTGTGGTGCCAGATATCAAACTGCTTCCGCTGCTGTGTATCGTGATGCTCCCAGCCTGGTTACTGCTGGCCGGCAAACCGGTGATGATGGCCGATAAACCTAAGATATAGATCGGGCTATTTTAGTTGTTATTTTGGTCCCGGGCAGTGCTCAGAATCCTCACGTACTACCTGTACGCTCCGGTTCTTGCGCGCCCCAAGCCCAAACTAGCGGCAACAATAATGCCCCGTTAGTATGGATTTTAATCTTTCTCGGCATTGCGTTTCGCAAGCGAAGTCGTGATGGCCTGCAACAACTCGGGTATATCCTGTTTAGGCAGAACGACTTCCACCAGTGACAGTCGTTCTGCTTTTGCCACCTTCTGCATCACCTCTTCCAACTGTACCGTCTCCGTCACCCGCCAGCATTGCGCCGGATTGTGAACATTCATGGCCTGGGGGATTAGCGTCCAGTTCCACGCCGCAATATCGTTATACCGCTGCTCCGCACCGTGAATCGCCCGCTCAACGGTGTAACCGTCGTTATTGAGCAAGAAGATCACGGGCCGTTGTTGGTCACGCAGCATTGAGCCTATTTCCTGAATGGTGAGTTGTGCCGAACCATCCCCCACCAGCAGTATTAAACGTCGGTTTGGGCAGGCCGTTTGCGCACCAAACGCCGCAGGGAGTGTAAAACCAATCGACCCCCAGAGCGGCTGGGCGATAAACGTCACCCCTGCGGGTAAGGTCAACGATGCTGCACCAAATGCGGCGGTTCCCTGGTCAGCAAGAATGATGTCCCCGGCTTGTAGGAATTTTTGCATCGATTGCCAGAAAGCGTGCTGATCCAGCGTATTGGTGGTTGCGGCGGGCAGCGCCGGAGGCTTTTGTTGGGGTACCGGCCAACCGGATACCTGGTGTTTACACAACTGATGCAGTACCTCAACCGCTTGTGCCATCGCAATGCCACTGAACCAGCGGTCGCCAATGCGCGTGGCATTTGGCTGGATATCGATAGTCTGTTCTAAGGTGAAGTGTTGGGTGAATCCAGCGGTGAGTGTGTCGGTGAATTTGACGCCGACGCAGATGACAAGCTCGGCCTCTTCAATAGCCTGTATAACTTTTTCATCGCTGGCGGAAGCACTATACGTCCCGACAAAACCCTGCTGGCCCTCATCGAATAAGCCTTTCCCCATCAGCAACGTGGCATGAGGCATTGGCGTGTTGTCCATCCATTGTTGTAATGCTTTTTGTTGCCCAAAACGCAGCGCCAGGAAATCAGCCAATAACGCAACGCTGCGGCTTTCTGCCAGACGCTCCTGAGCACACGCGCGGAATTCGGCCAGTAATGCGGGGTCACTACCTGATGGCACAGCGAACAGAGCTTGAGTTGGGCGAGTCGCGGGAGCCTGTGAGACATCACTTGGCAAAAGTATATAACCAGGACGGCATTGTGTGAGCGCCTGCTGCAAAACACGGTCGATTTCGTAACAGGCATTTTCAGCGGTGAGTGACGCCTGAGCGACCGTCACCTCCTGCGCCATTCTTGCAAAATGGCCGAAATCCCCATCGCCAAGGGTGTGGTGGAGTAACTCACCGCGTCGCTGTGCCCCAATACAGGGCGCACCCACGATATGGATAACCGGTAAATATTCGGCGTAACTTCCGGCGATGCCGTTAATCGCACTTAACTCGCCAACGCCAAATGTCGTTAGCAGTGCTGCCGTGCCGTTGCAACGTGCATATCCGTCGGCGGCGTAAGCGGCATTCAGTTCGTTGGCACACCCAACCCAGGCGAGAGTCGGGTTTTCAATCACACTGTCCAGAAACTGTAAGTTGTAATCACCGGGGACACCAAACAAATGGTTGATCCCGACCTCGGTGAATCGGTCCAAAATATAGTCCGCTACACGGTAAGTCATGACACATTCCTTCTCAGAGGGCTCACTGTGAGTATTGGGCATATGTGATCGCTGTCGAGGAACCACGAAAATAAGGCAGTGGAAAGAGGGATTTACACTTAACTGGGGTGTAGTCTGGTAGCCCGAAATGTTGTGAAACCGTATACACTTACCCTAAATAATTCACGTCGTAGGTAGACCGCGAACGCCGAATCACGAGTCATTTAACTTCTAAGGGAACCAACATGGTTTATCAGGCAAGTTCTGCACGTTATGAATCAATGGAATACCGCCGATGCGGGCGTAGTGGAATCAAACTTCCCGCTATTTCGCTGGGCTTATGGCACAACTTTGGTGATGCCACGTTGCTAGATAACAGCCGCCAGTTGTTACGTCGTGCTTTTGATTTGGGGATCACCCATTTTGACCTGGCGAATAACTACGGCCCGCCTCCCGGTTCTGCTGAAGAAAACTTTGGCCGCATCCTGCGTGAAGATTTCCTTCCATACCGCGATGAACTGATTATTTCGTCAAAAGCGGGATACACCATGTGGGAAGGCCCTTATGGCGATTGGGGTTCACGTAAGTATCTGATTTCAAGCCTTGATCAGAGCCTGAAGCGTATGGGGCTTGAGTATGTCGACATTTTCTATCATCACCGTCCAGACCCTGAAACGCCGCTGGAAGAGACGATGCGAGCGCTGGATACCGTTGTGCGTCAGGGCAAAGCACTGTATGTCGGCATCTCAAATTATCCGGCAGAACTGGCGGCTCAAGCCATTGATATTTTGAACGATCTCGGTACGCCATGCCTTATCCACCAGCCTCGTTATTCGATGTTCGAGCGTTGGGTGGAAGCCAGTTTGCTGGATGTTTTGCAAGATAAAGGTGTTGGTAGCATTGCGTTTTCGCCTCTGGCGGGTGGCCAGTTGACTGACCGTTATCTGAACGGGATCCCTGCTGACTCGCGGGCAGCCAGTGGTAGCAAGTTCCTTAATGCTGACCAACTCACCGCGGAGAAGCTGGAAAAAGTACGTAAATTGAATGCGATAGCGCAGCGTCGTGGGCAGAAGCTTTCCCAGATGGCACTGGCGTGGGTACTGCGTGGTGATAAGGTGACATCGGTTCTGATTGGTGCGAGTAAAATCAGTCAGATTGATGATGCTGTGGGCATGTTAGAGCATCGCCATTTCACCGCAGCAGAGCTGGCAGAGATCGAAGAAATATTAGTGTAATCGCTAACACTTGCCTGTGTTGATTTTGAGCTAAATTAGCAAAAAGTGCTCTTTTATGAGAATTAGGATTAGTGCCGAAGAAATACTTGTTTACCACATCTTACTATTACGTTAACAAGCCGCCTGGCGGTTATCGTGTATTAGGAGAGAGTATGTTCAGGTCACTGATTCTTGCAGTTGCATTACTAGCCTTTGTACCGCTGGCGAATGCGGGCGAAATCACCCTGCTGCCGTCGGTTAAGCTTCAGATAGGCGATCAAGATTATCGCGGTAATTACTGGGATGGTGGCGGTTGGCGTGACCGCGATTACTGGCATCATCACTACCAATGGCGCGATAATCACTGGCGCCGCCATGATAATGGCCTTCATCGTGGCTGGTATAAAGACCGTGGTCGTGGCAGTTTCGAAAAGGGCTACCGTGCTGGCTGGAATGATCGTGATGATCATCGTGGTCGTGGCGGTCGTGGCCGTGGCGGTCACGGGGGTGGTCACGGTGGTGGTCATCGCCATTAATTAAAGTTTATTTGAGATTTAATAAAGCCGTCTGCTGGCATCAGCAGGCGGCTTTTTTTTCCTTAAAACAAGGATTAGTAGACTAATTATCGGTTTTATTCACTGTTATTCAGTAATTATAAATATGTTTTTCAGTTATTACACACATCTCAAATATCAATTAACAGATGATATACATCACCACTATAAATAAATAAAAACCCTTATAAATCATCCACTATAAAAACAAATTAATTGTTAAATAATTGTAACGCACCACAAAAATAAACCTAACCCATCAGTCCACGTTATAATTAACCCTATTCAAAGCCAATTATCATATGTATGATTCGTCTCATTGAAACGGACAACTTAATTTATCTGGCAGGCAAGGAATGACTTCCCTCTATTAACGAGAATTATCCGATGACCCGCATGAGAAAAAACATTATTACTAAACATATTATCCTTGCCGTTAGCGGCACTTTATTTGCTTGTTCCGCACTTGCTAATATCACAGTTTACCCAATGTCGGTAAAAATGAACCCACAAGGCACTGGGCAAATTAAAATAATATCTGGTTCTAAACAAACTGAATATATCAAAGCAACGATTAAGAAAATTAATAATCCTGGGACAAAACAGGAGAAAGAGACAGATATCGCTCAGGGTGATAGCAAAAATTTGGTTATTACTCCGGAAAAATTTGCATTAGCCGCCGGCACAACCCGAATCACCCGACTCGTCAATATACAGACGCCGGCAACGGAGCAGGTCTACCGCGTCTATCTCAGCCCTATCTCCAGCATGGAGAACGAAAAAGCACCCGACACAACTAATGTGAATAACAAAGTGGGGGTGAATATTAGCTGGGGTGCACTGGTCTTCGTGCCACCGCTGAAACCAGAAATCAACTTTACATTTGATGCGCAGCAAAGGCGCATCAATAATACAGGGACAATTCACATTGAATTATCTCGCATAGGATTATGTCCGACTCAAAATAGTGATACTGGATGTAAATGGACGCCGATTACTAAAAAAATCTATCCGCAACAATCTTTCACGTTACCCGCATCTATTCCCGCCACATCACACGGGATTATTAAAGTGGAATATCGTAACTGGGTAGATAAGAGTTCGGCAGAAAAGGAATTTATAGCATCCTAAATAAAAAACGCAGGTCATTTTATTTAACTCATTAGTTTTAAACTCTCCCGCATATTAATTGTGCAAATTAACTTCATCTATAGGAAATTTATTATGAACGCTGTTATGAAATCTGTTATTGCTGCTATCGCTTTTGGTGTTGCTGTGAATGCTTTTGCTGTTGAAAAAGATATTACGGTTAATGCCACCGTGGATTCGACTCTGGATATGACATTGTCAGACGGCCAACCATTACCTTCCAGTGTAGATATGCAGTATACCCCGGGTGTAGGTCTGGCTTCGACCATTCTGGAGACCAAAATCTGGTCAAACGATGCCGCCAAAGATATTAAGGCCAGCCTCGCCGCCACACCTGTTCTGACGAATACCACCGGTGAGGGTTCGGTCGGGTTGGCAGTGAAATTGGGATCACAAGCCATTACTCCGGCACCAGCAACTTTGTCTGCCATAGCACTGTTCCCTACCGGCGAAGTGGATCAGGGTTCTGTCACCCTGCCACTGGAAATTTTGCCGTCAACCGTAGAACCACTGGCCACAGGTAACTACACCGGTATGGTTTCACTGGTGCTGACTCAGGCAACTGAATAAGTTTTCGCTTAATTAGCCTCGACGAAACCTGCGTCCTGCAAACAGCAGGGTGGCAGGTTTTTTTTTCAAAAAGGAGCAATATATGAATATAGGGAAAGCATCTGCATGCTATCTGGGCATTCATCTCGCCCTTTTTGGAACGATGGCTTTTGCAGATTCAGCCGTTCCGGCAGGTTTTGAAGAACTGGTTACCGGGCAAAACTTGTGGATCGATGTCAACCTGTTAGGTCAATCAGCAGGATTATTTGAAGCAAAAGTGACTCTTGATACCATCCAATTTTTGAAACCCATGGACGTCTTAAGCGCACTGAATTTACCGATTAAAAAAGAGAGCCAGCAATATCAACAACTGGTCGAAGAAATTTCTCAGCCCCTTCCCCGTAACGGGAATCTCGCCTGTGGCAGTAACAATAATGCGGCGGGATGCGGTTATATTGACACCAATAAACTGGCGATTATTTACGACGAGAATGATTCTAAAATCAGCGTATTCGTGGATAAAAAACTTTTGCCCGAAGGTGATAAACACGCACTGTATTACACACCAACACGCCAGACTGAAAATGCGTTTATCCACCAGCAAAACCTGAATATTATCGCGCAGCAGGATTACAGCAGCCTCTCTTTACAAGGCGCGGGTGCACTGGGTGTGCTGACCAATGGTTATGTCGGCTTTGACTGGTCGCTTAATGCTTACCGTGAAGATGACACCAGCGAGCAAAGCGTCAATATTGACGATCTCTATTACCGCCAGAGTTTAGGCCAGCGCCATTATGTGCAGGCCGGGCGCATGGATTCACGGGATCTGTCCAGCAATCTCGGCGGCAATATTAGTTTTTCTATGCTGCCGCTCGGTGCCATTGATGGTATTCGTGCCGGCAGCTCATTGAGCTATCTCAATAAGGAAGAGGCCAGCAAAGGCTCACCGATTGTGGTACTGCTCTCACGAAAATCACGTGTGGACGCCTATCGCGGTAATCAACTGCTGGGGACGTTTTACCTCAATAGTGGCTCCAATAATTTAGATACCGGCAATTTCCCATCGGGCAGCTATGGCGTCACGCTCAAAATTTATGAAGATAACGCTTTAGTTCGCACCGAGGTTCAGCCATTTACCAAAACCGGCGGGATCGGCGACGGGCATATGCAGTGGTTTGTTCAGGGCGGAAGAGTAGCCGATGATATCGAGTCGTCTGACAGCCATCAGAAAATGGAGTCAGCCACGGCGCTACAGGCTGGTTTCAGGCTGCCACTGGGCAGTTCAACCACCCTGACCGCAGGCGTTGCCGGAATTGACGATCAGCACTTTGAGGAAGGGGGAGTTGAATGGACGCACGGTTTTGATAACAGACTGTTAGATGGCGTGCTCGATATTCAAGCCAACATTCTGACCGGCAGTGATGGGACTCATGGTGATGCCGAGCAACTGAGCTATAACGACGGCTTTTCACTCAGCGTTTACCATAATGCAGCTTACGGTAATGAATGCCAGACCGACGGGAGTCGCACTGATTATGCCGATATCGGCTGCTATGAAACGCTGAATGCAACCCTGGCGGTGCCGATTAAGAAATGGTCTGTTTCGCTGGGCTATACGAAAAATACCAACACCAGCCTGACCAACGATAATTATGACTCCTCACGATCGTTTGAAGACAATATGGCGAATGCGACTCAGGCCAACTCGTCATCCCGCACCGTACAACTGACGCTTAACCGCTCTTTTAGCTGGAGCGGTTTAAATCTTAGCACCCGTTTGGGTGGCTATCGCCGCACTGGTGATAACGAAGGCAATAATGATAACGGTTTTTACGCCGGCTTTACGCTCACACGCAGTACCCCAGCAAATGAAAATGGTCGCTCCAGCCACACTTCCGTCAGTACTGATTATGAAGGGAGTCAACAAGGTTCCGGCGATATTAACTACAGCGCCAGCCAGGACTGGGATTGGGGAGCAAACGACCAGCGTCAACTCGGCTTTAGCGTAGGTGGAAATAACAGTACTGATATGAATGCCGATGTTCACGGCCACCTTAACGGGCAGTATGGCGATGCTTCAATGACGCTATCTGACAGCTATGATCGTACTCAACAAACTCATCAAGCTGCATTAAGTGGCAGCTACAGTTCATCGATGGCGGTGTCACATTCGGGCTTCTTCTGGGGCCCTTCAGGTACCGGTGCACCAGGTGCAGCCGTTGCGGTGGAAGTCAATCAGGGTGAAGACAGCGACGCAGATAACAATGCACTGGTCAATGTCGCCGTTGACGGTGGGGGTTCAGCCACCATGGGACAGGGAAAAAAAGCGCTATTCCCGGTGTCCGGTTTTGAACCAGGAAATGTCTCCGTGATTGAAAACAGTGATGCTGGACGGAGCAGTATGGCCAGTATCACCAGCGGTGCAGGCAACCAGTCGGTGTTCCTGCTGCCAGGTAAGATGAAAGTTCGCGAAGTTAAAATGGAATCTCACTACACCTATATTGGGACGCTACTTTCCGATACCGGTAAACCAATTACCCAGGGTCACTTGCTGAACAGCAGTTCATTTATTTCCTCAGAGGATGGCGGCTTTAGCGCTGAACTGACTTCTCAGCCGAAAGATCTTTATCTACAAAGCGAGAGCGGGCTGTATCAGTGCCCGATAAAGGTGGAGTCGAAGCGTGATGTGGTGCGCTTCGTGGGTGAAACGCACTGCACGCCAATCACACCTGCACAGCTTCCAGAAAAATTACGCATTCAGGCTCCGGCACAGAGTCTGGCGGTATCTAATACACGAGATTAATATGCAAAACATTGTTCGTACATTCCTGATCTGCCTGGTGATGAGCCTGCTGTTACTTTTGGCCTGCCCAAAGGTGAAGGCAGAAGTCGTTGCACCAACCGGGCGGGATGCTACGGTGTCGGCCAGCTTTGATAAAAGCGAGGCGCCTGGCGAGCTTAATATCTGGACGAAAGAAAGTGGAGGCTACGATAGCAATAACGATCCGCTTTGGGGGCGAAACGTCTGGACCTGTCTGTCCAGCACGGACCCCGCAACTGGCAAATGCAGTACTGAGGTAACCGGTGTCCAGAATGGGAATACCACTATTGCGCTCCTGTTTACTGAAAAGAGAAGTGGACTTACGCAAATCATTAACCTAAAGGGCTACCATAATATTGTTACGACGACAGGCGCAGATTGTTGGGGAAAGGGCCAGGAATGGGGACCCTATCTCATCAATGCGGGGATGCAGACAAACTGTAGTGACGGCAGTTCCAACGATGAATCAACATTAACGGTTTCTATCCCCAGCACTGAACTGAGCAAGCTCCCCGTTGGCGGGGTTTGGGAAGCACATTTGCAATTAAATCTGATGCAGTGGAGCCCACGGATGAAACTCGCTGACTGGAACGCTCACATCACGCTAAACGTCACTGATACTAATAATCAGCAAATTTATCTGCCCGAATTTGGCACCGCAGCACCTCATGTAGATTTAAATTTACGCCCCCTGCCCGGCACGACAGGCAATCAGACTATGCTTAGCGGAACGGCGACACTGGATATGTGCCTTTATGATGGTTACAACGCCAATAGTAGCGAGTTCATTATTTCGCCTAAAGATAAATATGGCGGTCTTCCCGGACGAGTTTATGGTCTGTACTCTGTTTATCACAACGGTAAAATTGACGATGCTAACCGTATTGATTATCAACTTCAGATATTAAATCTGGTTTCCAGGACGTTTGTCGATCTCGACAACTGGCAAAATTATGTTGCGAAAGATATTGCTGATGCACCGCTGCGCTCGGTTCGTCTGCCCGGCATTCCTCAAGCGGTAGTGTGTGTCCCTACAGCATTACGCTTTGTCACTCCTCAATTCGCTATCGCCAGTAAAACCGCAGGGAGTTACACAGGCACTTTGCATCTGACATTAACGACAGAAATGTGAATCTGAGGTTGCGATGAAAACAAAACTAAAAGCCATTTTGATGTTGGTGCTGACCACAAGTTATCTTCCCGCGATGGCCAATGTGACAATATTCCCGATGCGCGTGATGCTTAATCAACAAGGTAGCGGTGTGGTGCAGGTTCTCTCCAAAAGCACAGAAACACGCTATATGGAGGTAGATGTCAGACGTGTTGAGCATCCCGCCACGCCGCAGGAAAAAGAAGTGAAAGTGAAGATGGGAAGTATCGACAGCCTGGTGGTGACGCCGGCGCGCTTTGCCCTCCCCGCTGGAGCCATTCAGCCGTTGCGCATTGTGAATATCAAACCGCTGCAACAGGAGGTTTCTTACCGGATCTGGCTCAATTCTGTGCCTGGCTCAACGCCGGATCTCACCGTACCGGCGGGTAACAATAAAGCCAGCACAGCGGTAGGGATTGTGATGAGTTGGGGGGTGGTGGTCAATGTGCCGCCAGAGCACCCACAAGTAAAATTAAAAATAGACTCTTCAGCACAGACCGTTTCCAACATGGGAAATATTCACGCGGTGATCGCGCGTGTCGGTAACTGTAGCGATAACAGCCATTGCCAATGGACCAATATCAATAAAAGCCTTTATGCCAATGAAAAACTAGATATTGGCGCGGCACATATCAAAGACGCGTCTTTGCAAAATATCAAACTAGAATACATCGACCCCATTTCCAGTAAGACGGTGACGATTGAAGGCTCGGGACAGTAATAAAACTACAGCCCCAACAAAGACCCAATCAGCAGCCACAAATTCAGCGCAACGACTATCGCGACAATCACCCAACCTGTCGTTTTCACGACGCGCGTATTGACTAAATCGCCCATCAATTTGTCATTGCTGGTGAAAATCAGCAATGGCACCAGCGCCAGAGCAATCCCGAAACTGAGCAGTACCTGGCTCATCACCAGGATGCGTGTCGGATCAAGCCCCATCAGGATCACAATAAATGATGGAGCCATAGTCACGGAGCGACGCACCCACAGCGGAATGTAAAAACGCACAAAACCTTGCATGACGACTTGCCCAGCCAGCGTCCCGACAACAGTAGACGACAACCCCGCCGCAACGAGGCTTAAACCGAAGATGGTTGCCGCCGAATGGCTGAGCAAAGGTTGCAGGGTTAAGTAAGCTTCGTCGAGATCAGCAACCCCGGTATGGCCGGTAAAGTGAAACGCCGCTGCGGCGGTTGCCATCATCGCCAGGTTAACGAACCCTGCAATGGTCATCGCAATCGCCACATCCCATTTGGTCGCGGAATAGCGCTCAGCACGATTGCCATGGTGCATATGCTGGGTCAGCGATGAGTGCAGATAGATTACGTGCGGCATGATGGTGGCACCCAACACGCCCGCGGCAAGAAAGACCGCTTCGCTATTTGGCAAGTCAGGAATTAGCATCCCTTTCCCCAGTTCAGCCAGATTGGGTTGCGAGAAAATGAGCTCAACGATGTAGGCCGCCGCGACAAACAGCAATAGCCCGCCAATCACTTTCTCCAGAGGCTTCTGGCCACGCCGTTGCAGCATTAATATCAGGAAGGTGGCAATACCCGTCAGTACCGCGCCCTGTAATAAAGAGATGCCGAGGATCAGTTTGAACCCAATCGCCGCACCAATAAACTCGGCGAGATCGGTCGCCATGGCAATAATTTCTGCTTGTATCCAGTAAAGCCAGACGACCGGGCGCGGATAATGATCGCGAATCTGTTCGGCAAGGTTCTTACCGGTCGCAATGCCGAGTTTTGCCGACAGGATTTGGATGAGCATCGCCATCATGTTTGCCCAGACCACCACCCACAGCAATTTATACCCAAAGCTAGAACCCGCCTGGATGTTAGTCGCAAAGTTGCCAGGGTCGATATAACCAATGGCAGCAATAAATGCCGGCCCCATTAACGCCAGGCGTAATCTGCGCGCTGTGCGGATACCACTATTTTCAACGCGACTGTTATTCATCATCTGCCTCTGAGATATAGCCTTTGCTATGTTTCAAACTAGCAAAAGTGAGAATGATTATCAAATTCATTTAATGGAGATAAACTGATTACTTCGATAGTCTTAAACGATGAGGGATTTTTAAACGCCGATTTACGAACCAGAGTGAAGACAACAACTATTATGAAGATATGTGCATTGACGCAACTTTTATCTTCTTTACTTAACATAGCAGAAATGTATGGTTGATCACTAATTTTGAGTTTCGTCACATGTCATCACTATAGTGTGCGATTGCTCTCGTTTTCTTATTGCTTGTTACATAGAATGTGCAACGAAATTAAACCTGCCTCATAATATTTGGAGCAAATATGTCCCGCATTCTGCATTTTGTTTTAGCACTTGCCGTGGTCGCGTTGCTTGCTTTGTTGTTAAGTAGCAACCGTAAGCAGATCCGTATTCGCTTTATCGTTCAATTGTTAGTGATAGAACTCATTCTCGCTTGGTTCTTCCTGAACTCAGAAGTGGGTCTGGGCTTCGTAAAAGGTTTCTCAGAAATGTTTGAGAAACTCCTGTCGTTTGCTAATGAAGGGACAAACTTTGTATTCGGTAAGATGAATGACGAAGGACTCGCCTTCTTCTTCCTGAAAGTACTCTGCCCAATCGTCTTTATCTCTGCGCTGATTGGTATTTTGCAGCACATTCGCGTATTGCCGATTATTATCCGCTTTATCGGTACCCTTCTGTCTAAAGTGAATGGTATGGGTAAACTGGAATCCTTTAACGCCGTAAGCTCGCTGATTTTGGGACAGTCAGAAAACTTCATCGCTTATAAGGATATTCTCGGCAAGATGTCACGCAACCGCATGTACACCATGTCCGCTACGGCCATGTCTACTGTGTCCATGTCGATTGTCGGCGCTTATATGACGATGCTCGAACCTAAATATGTGGTTGCAGCACTGGTATTGAACATGTTCAGTACCTTCATCGTGCTATCACTTATCAACCCATATCGTGTTGACGATAACGAAGAAAACCTGCAGATGGCTAATCTGCATGAAGGTCAAAGCTTCTTCGAAATGCTCGGTGAATATATCCTGGCAGGTTTTAAAGTTGCGATTATCGTTGCGGCAATGCTGATTGGCTTTATCGCCTTGATAGCCGCACTGAACGCGCTGTTTGCCGCTATCTTCGGTATCTCCTTCCAGGGCATTCTGGGCTACATCTTCTACCCAATCGCTTGGGTCATGGGTGTTCCGTCTCATGAAGCCTTACAAGTTGGCAGTATCATGGCGACCAAATTGGTATCGAACGAGTTCGTTGCGATGCTGGATCTGCAAAAACTGGCCGGTACGCTTTCCCCACGTGCGGAAGGTATCCTGTCTGTGTTCCTGGTGTCGTTTGCCAACTTCTCTTCTATCGGGATTATCGCTGGTGCGATTAAAGGCCTGAACGAAGAGCAAGGTAACGTAGTTTCTCGCTTCGGCCTGAAACTGGTTTATGGCGCAACGCTTGTGAGCATTTTGTCTGCTTCTATTGCAGGCCTGTTCTTGTAATTCCTCACGCTACAAACAAAAACCGAGGCGATTGCCTCGGTTTTTTTATGCCTGTAACTTAAAAAGGTTGGACTGTATTAAGAGGCACGGGTTTGCCAATGAGATACCCTTGCAAAAACTGTACACCCAGCTCATGTAAGAGCGTGCGCTGTTCTTCTGTTTCGACATACTCGGCTACAACACTCAATTGCTTTGCATGAGCCATATCGCATATGGATTTAACAATCAGGGGATCAATCGAGTCCGATGTGATGTCTTTGATGAAACAGCCATCAATTTTGATAATGTCCGCTTGTAGACGTTTCAGCCTTTCGTAGTTCGCATAGCCCGTGCCAAAGTCATCAATAGCAATTTTGAAACCACTTTCACGCAGTAGCGTGATGTTCTGCATTGATGTTTCTGATTCTGAAAATGCCTGCTCCTCAGTGACTTCAATAATCACCCTGCGGGTTGGCACCTGGTATTCAATAAACAAGGACACAATTTTCTGAGCGACATCTTTCTGCGTTAACGTCAGCGGCATGAGATTGACGGAGAAGCGTGGTTGTTGGCTATCAGAAGGATGCTGCTGCAGGAAACTCAGCAGTCTCTTCATGATTAACATGTCGAAGCGGGTACTGAGGTTAAAATCGGTGATAACAGGAATAAACTTATTAGGTGTAATAATTTCACCATCGACTATTAAGCGACTCAGTATTTCGTGATAGCCCTTATGCTGAGCATCCACAATAGGTTGTGCATAAAGAACAAAGGGATATTCTTCATTCAAAGCATGTTTAATTTTTTGTAGAAGTAACACACGCTCTGTCGTTTGGTCTGAAACATGTTCTATCCGACTATCCAGACTAAGAACACGCCTGGAGGCACAAGCCTGCTCAGAAAGATAACTTAACTGCCCTAATGTCCGGTGTAATTCAAAAAGGTCATTATCGATAACGCTATAAGATGCACTGTACTCAATTTCCAACATGGTGTTATGCCATTTTATTTGTTTGCTATTGAGTATGTCGACCATGTGATCCAGTCGCGCAGCGGTATCCTGCCCATGCAAAAATATTAACACTTCACTACCTGGCAATTGAAATACCTGCTCGCCTTTATGTAAGAATGGTGTTAATTGCTTGGTAATAATACGCTTACAGTGAATACGCATCATTATGCCGTAATGGCGGCTTAAAAACTCCAGATTAGACATACGCAGGCAGCACAGTGTCCCTTTTGGGTAACATTGCAGATGATGTTCCAGCGCACGGATATTCGGTAATTGAGTTAAAGGATCGGTAAATGCTTGTAAACGATAAATACGTTTCATCCACTCATTTTTCTTGAACGTTGTCGTCATATATACCATACAGACGCTAAACGAGATAAAGACCGAGAGAATAAATGACAGGGCAAATTCGGTGTTTACCCCATAAAGAAAACCATCATTATATGTCAGCAATAGCCAGGCGGAAACGGCCCACATCAGCTCCAGTAAACGCGGACCAAAATGGCGAACCCCCACGGAAAACAATACGAAGATTACCGGTACCAGATAGCCTGAGACCTGTAATACCCCCCAAGATGAACACAGCACCCCCAGCAGAATTATCAGGCATAAGAGCCAAGTATAGGAGTAAAAACGACGCGCCCCCATAAAGTCACGCATAACACAACTGCGCCAGAAGGCGCGCGCGTAATAAGGATGTAAAATCATCCTTAATGGGTAATAGAATAAAGGGGTGAAAATGAGTGAAGCTGCCACTAAACTTTGAAAATCAACCACCATGAAAATCAGCATATTATCACCAAAATATGCCGCAACAGGAGTAGGGAACTTTATATAATACCCAGAAATATACATCAGAAACTTCATAATAAATGGCACGACAAAACCCAGGAAAAATATCCTGATACCGATACCTTTATCTGCCAACCTATAACGCCAGCGTGTACCAAGATAATAACGAGCCATCATGCTACAAACTGATATTGAAAATATCAGGCAAAAAACAAATACTATCAGCCCAAGTAAAGATATATTCAAACAGAATGAATATGCCACGAGGGATGCAATTGTTAACGGAATGATCGCCACTCGACCATAAATAAACACCATGGCAATCATGAAACTTATCGGAAGGTAAGCAAGATAAATCTGCTTAGACTCAATCACTGTAGCAGGTGAAAAATAACGAGAAAGAGGGATGAGCAGAAGGCTTAAAACCAATGCTGTGGCAAATTTTTTTATCATTTTTTTGAAAGACATAAGCTCTGGTATGAGTATTCTGCTATTAATAGGCAGTGTTATTCGGTGATAGATAATACGTTTATTTGCTTCGCAAATCAAGTTTGCAAAGTATCACATGCATTTCATTTCCTTCACTTTTAATACATTCCAACAAAGAGAAATAGTTTGATATATTTATATTGATTATCAATCACATTCAATATATTGATAATCAATATGTAAGAGATATTTCTTTATTGTTAATGCGTTTCGATATTTGGGTTATTAAAACGAAAAAACCCCCGCCATCAGGCGAGGGTTTTATATTTTGGTGGAGCTAAGCGGGATCGAACCGCTGACCTCTTGCATGCCATGCAAGCGCTCTCCCAGCTGAGCTATAGCCCCACGAATGGGTTTGGTTTAAACGGTTCAAATCTTGCTGGTAAAGATTTGGTGGAGCTAAGCGGGATCGAACCGCTGACCTCTTGCATGCCATGCAAGCGCTCTCCCAGCTGAGCTATAGCCCCATACCGTGAACACCGTGTCGTATCGACGGGCGGCATCATATGAAACCCATTCAAGAGTGTCAACGGCAAATTCCTCTTCTGCGACTAATCGCCGAAAAAGCAAACAATGTGGGGAAAGGTAATTGCATCTCATCCTGCTGTAGTTAATCCTGTCACAGTTTCCAGTAAATGGATCCTCTAAACTGAACCACTAATAACCCTTCTGTATTTAAGGAAAATGCCGTGTTCAAGGAACGTATGACACCAGAGGAGCTGGCGATAATTACCGGTTATAGCCGCCAAACAATCAACAAATGGGTCCGTAAAGAAAGTTGGCTCACCACGCAAAAACCGGGTGTTCAGGGCGGTAAAGCTCGCCTGATTCATATCGATGAACGTGTCCGTGATTTTATTAATAGTGCAAAGCGTATTTCTGAAAAACACAACAGCTACCGCGTTAATGACACTTCTCTGGAAAGCCTTTTGCTTAATTCGATGAAACAGATGTCGATAGCTGAGCAAGAAAAGTTATCAGCACTGCTTTTGCGAGACGGGATTGCAGGGGTTTTAAAACGATTAAGTATTCGTGATGAGTAAGACGAGTATTAAAAAGCCGGCTGACGCCTAACGCCGTTCACTTAAGCCAATGAATAGGGGAAACGCCGGGATTGGGTTCCCGGAGGGACGCCAAACCCGGCGTTTCCCCGAGTCTCGTGGTCTTAAACTAACGGCGTTGGGCTGACGCCGGCTTTGAAGCTAAGTACTCTTTATAGCCGAATGCTTTACTGTTGCGCTTCGCGCTGGGCAATAAATTCCAGCGCCTGGTTGATACGCGCAATAGAACGTTGTTTGCCAATAGCGTGAACCGTAACATCCAGGCCAGGTGACTGCCCTGCCCCGGTTACTGCTACGCGTAGCGGCATACCGACTTTGCCCATACCCACTTCCAGTTCATCAGCTGTTGCCTGAATCGCGTTATGCACGTTCTCTGCAGTCCAGTCCGTTAACTCAGCCAGTTTATCGCGTACTACTTCGAGTGGTTGACGTGCAACCGGACGCAGGTGTTTCTTCGCAGCATCAGCATCAAACTCACTGAAGTCTTCGTAGAAGTAGCGGCAAGTTTCCGCCATTTCTTTCAGAGTCTTGCAGCGATCGCCAAGCAGTTTCACCAATTCAGCTAATTGCGGGCCATTACGGGTATCAATGTTTTGCTGCTCGATATGCCATTGCAGATGTGTGGCAACATATTCAGGTGCCAGGTGATTGATATAGTGGTGGTTCAGCCACTGTAGCTTTTCAGTATTAAATGCGCTGGCAGATTTGCTTACGGTATCTAATGAGAACAGAGAGATCATCTCTTCACGCGAGAAGATCTCTTGGTCACCGTGTGACCAGCCCAAACGCACCAGGTAGTTCAGCAGAGCTTCTGGCAGATAACCATCGTCACGATACTGCATTACGCTGACCGCACCGTGGCGTTTAGACAGTTTTTTACCGTCATCGCCATTAATCATAGAAACGTGCGCGTAAAGTGGAACTGGTGCATTCAACGCTTTTAGGATGTTGATTTGACGAGGTGTGTTGTTGATATGGTCTTCGCCACGCACGACGTGAGTAATTTCCATGTCCCAGTCATCGACAACCACACAGAAGTTATAGGTTGGGGAACCATCAGTACGGCGAATGATCAGATCATCGAGTTCCAGGTTACTAAATTCGATTGGTCCACGGATTTGGTCGTCGAAAATGACAGAACCTTCTTGTGGGTTAGTAAAACGCACCACACAAGGTTCATCTTCCGCGTGGTGTTCATGGCCGTGACGGCAGCGACCGTCATAACGCGGCTTGTCACCGTTCGCCATTTGTTCTTCACGCAGCGCTTCAAGGCGTTCTTTAGAGCAGTAACATTTATACGCTGTACCTGCTTCCAGCATTTCATCAATCACCGCGTTGTAGCGATCAAAACGTTTGGTCTGGAAGTACGGGCCTTCGTCCCACTCAAGGCTCAACCAATTCATACCATCCATGATTGCTTCGATGGCTTCGGGTGTTGAACGCTCAAGGTCTGTGTCTTCGATACGCAGCACAAACTCGCCGCCAAGGTTACGAGCAAAGAGCCATGAGTAAAGAGCAGTACGAGCACCACCAACGTGCAAATAACCAGTTGGGCTTGGCGCAAAGCGAGTTTTGATTTTCATTGAACGGCCTTAATTACGCAAAAGTACCGGGAAACCGGCAAATGCCAGGGAATAAAGAGTGGGCAACATTCTACCACTGTGTGCTGATTCCTCAATGTCGATACCTTCAGATGTCAGCAATCTACATATTCTGGTGACAAATCAATCACCAATGGATATTTCCTGATCGCATTGATTATTTTTACGACGAACAAACAAAATCTTTAGAAAAGGCGTTGACTCATTTTCAACTCTCCCTATAATGCGACTCCACACAGCGGGGGTGATTAGCTCAGTTGGTAGAGCACCTCCTTTACACGGAGGGGGTCGGCGGTTCGAGC
>DATERH010000025.1:0-23033 GCA_035271785.1 Buttiauxella sp. | reverse complement strand
CTTGCCGCGACCTTCCGTGGGCTGACCAACGATGTGTACTTCCAGGTAGGCCTGCTGACAACCATTGGCTTGTCGGCGAAGAACGCGATACTTATCGTGGAATTCGCCAAAGACTTGATGGATAAAGAAGGCAAAGGCTTGATTGAAGCGACACTTGAAGCAGTTCGTATGCGTCTGCGTCCGATTCTGATGACATCACTGGCGTTTATCCTCGGGGTAATGCCATTGGTTATCAGCTCCGGTGCGGGCTCCGGTGCGCAGAATGCCGTAGGTACGGGTGTAATGGGTGGGATGGTGACTGCTACTGTCCTGGCTATCTTCTTCGTACCTGTGTTCTTCGTGGTGGTTCGCCGCCGCTTCAGCAGAAAGAGTGAAGACCTTGAGCATGCTCACCCAATTGAGCATCACAAATAAGACTTAGACTGCTAATAAATGGCCGCGCAAGCGGCCTTTTTTATATCTTCCTACCTGATTTTTCATATTGTTAATATTGAGAGCCGCCCTCTTCCCTCAGAGAAAGGTTTCAAAATGTTGCAATTCAAACTTTGTCCCCCTCGAATAACAAACAAAATATCGCTTAAACACACGGGTGAACGTATAAATACAAATTCACACTTATTTATTAGGAGTATTCCTAAATAATTATTTATATACGCCGTCCGGGGCATCTTTACGACGCTGGAAGATTAACCTGTTGAAAGCAAGCTATTTTCTTAAAGATTCTTGTAAACTAATTTATAAGACGATACTTTTAAAAAATCATTAAAGTCTTTATAAACATAACGTTAGGTCAGACGGGTTTGCTACAAATGTAATTTTTCGTAATAGTGAAAGGAAATCTACTGCGGATTGATTTATAGTGAAAGTATATGGAATAATCGTTGTAAATGATCCCCACCTCATCCAGGTGTGTCCACCCCAACGCGTAGTGTTTATCACATTTCTTCGATAAAAGGGGCTGCATTATGGACGAATACTCACCAAAACGGCATGATATTGCGCAGCTTAAATTTCTCTGCGAAAACCTGTATCATGATTGTCTTACCAACCTTGGCGAGAGTAATCATGGTTGGGTAAATGATCCTACTTCGGCCATTAACTTGCAACTGAATGAGTTGATTGAGCACATAGCGGCCTTCGCACTTAATTACAAAATTAAGTACGATGATGAGAGTAAATTGATTGAACAAATTGACCAATATCTGGACGATACATTTATGCTTTTCAGTAACTACGGCATCAATGCACAAGACTTGCAGAAATGGCGTAAGTCTGGGAACCGATTATTCCGATGTTTCGTCACAGAGAGCCGTGCTAACCCTGTAAGCCTCTCCTTTTAAAATTATTACTAGATGTATAAGGTGATTTCATGACAACAAAACCATTAACTAAGACCGATTATTTGATGCGCCTGCGACGCTGCCAAACAATTGATACTTTAGAACGTGTAATTGAAAAAAATAAATACGAATTATCAGATAATGAATTGGCGGTATTTTATTCAGCGGCTGACCACCGACTCGCTGAACTCACCATGAATAAGCTTTACGATAAAATACCACCTTCTGTATGGAAATTTATCCGCTAATACCTCGAAATCATTATTACGTTCATGGACACAACTGAATGCATCCGCAATGCGGCCACAGCTGTTCATCGTCTGTGGTTGTTGATCACCACATGAACAATGTGACCAACATCACAAAAAAGAAGCAATGCTTTCATTAATAACAAATGAATCGCTTACGGTAATGTCTCTTCTGGCTATTTATTAAAGGCATCGCTATGAGCGAAGAAAAACAAAAAATGATTGCAGGTGAGCTTTATCGCCCTGGTTCTCAACAACTCCGTGATGACCGCATCAAAGCTCGCCACTTGATCCATCGCTTTAATCACACCGCACCGGATGAACAGGCGGTTCGTGCAGAAATACTGGAACAACTTCTCGGGCAAAGTCTTGATGCGTATATTGAGCCGTCGTTTCGCTGTGATTATGGCTACAATATTTTTCTCGGTAAAAACTTCTACGCTAATTTTGACTGCGTCATTCTTGATGTTTGTCCGGTTCACATCGGCGAGAATTGCATGTTGGCACCAGGGGTTCATATCTATACCGCAACACACCCGCTGGATGCGCAAACCCGTAACAGCGGCGTTGAATTTGGCAAGCCGGTCACGATTGGCGATAACGTCTGGATTGGTGGACGCGCGGTTATCAATCCAGGTGTCACCATTGGCGATAATGTAGTGATTGGTTCAGGTTCGGTGGTCACAAAAGATATTCCAGCCAACTCGGTGGTTGCAGGAAACCCTGCGCGCGTAATTAAAATGGTTCCAACCGCCAGTCACTAACTGTTATGCTTTTTTTTGGAATAACTGTTACTTTTTTACCCTCGCAGGGATTCTTAAAATAACAGTTCTCTTCCTGTAGCGTTTCCGTTCAGAAGGTTCACATGACCGAAATTCAACGCCTGCTCAACGATACTATCGAACAACTTAATGCCGATGAAAAACGCGACAACCGTCCACGTTTTAGCATCAGCTTCATTCGCAAACATC
Source organism: Buttiauxella sp. (assembly GCA_035271785.1). GTDB lineage: Bacteria > Pseudomonadota > Gammaproteobacteria > Enterobacterales > Enterobacteriaceae > Buttiauxella. Next base: position 20,474 of record DATERH010000025.1, on the reverse strand, counting down.
CAGGATTGTTTATCGGTATGTGGATAGGCTGGTTTGCCACGCTGTGGGTGATGCTTGAGTCGGACACTCTGGCGGGCTCAGTCTGGCTACTGGTGGTACTGTTTGCCCTACTGCATAGCTTCTTCTTGTTTGATGTGAACCCCCGCTATCGTTACGACGATATTGATGTGCTGGATTTACGTGTCTGCTACAACGGTGAATGGTACAACACCCGCAACGTCCCATCGACCTTGATTGATAAAATCCTGCATTCCCCTGGTGTTGACGCACAACAAAAATCTCTACTGCATAAAATGGTTGCCACGAAAGGCGAACTCTCTTTTTACGATATCTTCTCACTCGGGCGTTCGTAACCTTCCCTGTTTACAAAGCAAGGGGCCAAAGCCCCTTTCTTTAACGCCGTTTCTTACCGCCCTGCACCGCTTTAAACCGCGGATTACTTTTGCAAATCACATACAACCGTCCTTTACGCTTCACAATCTGGCAATCCGGATGGCGCTGCTTAGCACTACGTAATGAATTCAAAACCTGCATAACCCACACCCCAATAAAACGTTATAACATAACAATAAAGTAAAATATCATTGCACAAAAAGCAAGTCTGTTTGCCAACTAAACTCAGCTAACCGTTGATATCCAAATTTTGAAAAAGCTTAGAACCCTACCTCGCCATAACTTAGAAGATAACAATATTGGGCGGCGCTACGCGCTTGCGGCAATGTAATTTCCACGAGCACCACATCATTTCTGAAGGGTTAAACCATGAACCAGCGCTGTCGTTGTGAAGAATATTGTTGTGCCAAAAAATCAGAATTCGTCGAGAAAATATCTGTCTTACGCGGAGTTCATTATGAGCAACACAACGACCCAGGCATTGCCAATACTCGATCTCTTAGCCCTTAACGGCACAGCCACCGATAGCGCGGCATTTCTACAACAACTGCGCCATGCCGCTCGTGACATCGGTTTTTTCTACCTGATTAATCACGGCGTCAGCCCCGAACTGCAACAGGCAGTTCAGAATGAAGCGCGACTGTTTTTCTCATTGCCTGATGAGGAAAAACAAAAAGTAGCGATGATCCACTCTCCTCATTTTCGTGGTTACAACCGCGCCGCCAGCGAATTAACACGGGGGAAACCTGACTGGCGTGAACAGTTTGATATCGGTGGGGAGCGCCCGGCGCTTCCTGTCAATGACGCGCAGCACGGCTGGCTTCGGTTACAAGGCCCAAACTTGTGGCCAGAATCGTTACCCACACTTAAACCTACGCTGTTGCAATTTCAGCGTGAAATGACGGCTGTCGCACTCAAACTGCTGCGAACCTTTGCGCAGGCGTTAGAGCTCCCGGCCAACAGCTTCGATAACCTATATGGCAATAAACCCAACGAGCACATCAAGTTGATTCGCTATCCAGGCCAACAGGTAACGGAGGGTAATCAGGGTGTCGGAGCCCATAAAGATTCAGGCTTTCTGAGCTTCCTGTTGCAAGACCAACAACAGGGTTTGCAGATCGAAGTTTCACCGGATAACTGGATAGATGCCGCTCCGCTGCCTGGCAGTTTTGTGGTGAATATCGGTGAATTGCTGGAACTGGCTACTAATGGCTATTTACGGGCTACGGTACATCGGGTGGTTTCCCCACCGCCGGGCAAGGAACGCCAGTCGATTGCATTTTTCCTCGGCGCTCAGTTAGACGCTGTGATACCGGTTTATGCACTGCCACCTGAACTCGCACAACACGCACTTGGGCCTGAAAGTGATCCGCGTAACCCGTTGCTGCGTGATGTTGGATGGAATTATCTAAAAGGTCGCCTGCGTTCACATCCCGACGTGGCGGAACGTTATTACCCGGATGTCTTGCGTAACAGCACTGAACTCATCGTTTAAACATTAAAGGAAAACACCATGAAGAATGCCTCTTTTAAACTGGCAGGGATCGCGCTGTCTTTGACGCTGGCTTTTAGCGCTCACGCTGCAGAAACTTTGCGCATCGCCGCAGACGCAGTACCCCATGCCGAGATCCTCGCATTTGTACAAAAGCTTGATCCTAATTTAAAGCTCAAAGTGGTTGAATTGAGTAACGGCGTGAATGCCAATGAACTGCTGGCGAACGGTGATGTGGATGCCAACTATTTCCAACATGTCCCTTATTTGCGCGACCAGGAAAAAGCACTGGGTAAAAAATTCACCGTCGCCGCGACCGTGCATATCGAGCCGCTGGGTATCTATTCACACAAATATAAAGACCTTAAGTCGGTTCCTGATAACGCCACCATTGCAATACCGAACAACGTCACCAACTTGAGTCGCGCACTCTATCTTTTGCAGGACAAGGGGCTGATTACGCTGAAATCTGAATTTAAAGATGCAGCAGTGAATCAGGCCACACCGCGTGATATCGCCAGTAATCCTAAGAATCTGAAGATCGTTGAGATCGAAGCACCGCAACTGCCGCGCTCGCTTGATGATGTTGATCTGGCCGTAATTAATGGCAACTACGCGCTGGAAGCCGGTTTAACGCCGTCGAAAGATGCGCTAGGTCTGGAGAGTGCTACGCACAATCCATACGCCAATATTCTGGTCACCAATCCAAACCTGGCGAACGATCCGCGCATCAAAGAGTTGGCGAAAGATCTGCAATCGCCACAGGTCGCTGATTTTATTCGCCAGCAATTTAACGGCTCAGTGATCCCGGTCGCCACTCCGCAATCATGATTACCCTCGAGCGGCTGAGCAAAGTGTACGCCGGAGAAGGCCAACCGGCACTGGACGATATCTCGCTGACTGTGCCAGATGGCGCAATCTACGGCATTCTCGGGCGCAGTGGTGCTGGGAAAAGTACCTTGATTCGCTGCCTTAATTTACTGGAGCGGCCCTCATCGGGCCGTATCCTGATGAATGGCGTGGATATCACCACGCTCGATAATCGTGAATTGCGCACACATCGCCAGCGCACCGGAATGGTGTTCCAACACTTCAATCTGATTCATGCACGCAATGTGGCAGACAACATTGCCGTGCCGCTGGAAATTGCTGGTCAGCGACGTGAGGTTCGCCAGAAACGCATCACAGAATTGCTCGAATTAGTCGGGCTTAGCGATAAAGCACAGGCATTTCCCTCGCAACTTTCTGGCGGGCAAAAGCAACGTGTCGGTATCGCTCGGGCGCTGGCTGCACATCCTGATGTCCTGCTTTGCGATGAAGCCACCAGCGCATTGGATAGCGAAACTACCGCTTCTGTGCTGACGCTGCTGATGGATATCAACCGTAAACTCGGCGTCACGATTGTGCTGATCACCCATCAACTGGAAGTGGTGAAAGCGATTTGCGATCACGCCGCACTTTTAGAAAACGGTAAGTTAGTCGAAAGCGGTTCGCTATCCGAATTGCTGGCGACTCCCTATTCCCGCCTGCGCCAGGCATTGCTACCAGGCGACGCGGCAGAACAAGCATTTCTACGCCGGATTGGCGTTTCAGGGAGAGTGTTATGCGAAGTCGCCTAGCATGGGAAGATTTGTGGCCATTACTGCTTGATGGCACGCTTGATACGCTTTACATGGTCGGGCTGGCGGCACTATTTACCGTGATTATCGGTTTACCGCTTGGTGTGTTGTTGTTTCTCACCCGTCGCGGTGGCGTGCTACCCGCTCCGGTTTTCAATCAAGTTATCGGGAGTGTGGTGAATGTCGGGCGTTCACTGCCGTTTATTGTGCTGTTGATTGCCTTAATCCCCTTCACCCGCATTATTATTGGCACCACATTGGGCAGTACAGCAGCCGTGGTACCTATCACGATTGGCGCATTTCCGTTTTTTGCCCGCGTGGTGGAAAACGCATTAGATGAAGTCGATAAAGGTCGCATTGAAGCCATTTTATCAATGGGTGGCAATATCTGGCATATCATTGGAAAAGTGCTGTTACCCGAGGCGCTACCAGCACTGCTGGCAGGGATCACACTCACAGTCGTGATGCTGATTGGATTTTCGTCAATGGCTGGGGTGATTGGTGGCGGTGGGCTCGGAGATCTGGCGATTCGTTATGGTTACCAGCGATTTAACGATCAGGTGATGATCGGCACGGTGGTGATTTTAGTGGTTATGGTGCAATTAGTTCAAAGTGTTGGTGACCGTTTAGTGCGTCGCCTGGCGCACCGACGTTAACATCATCATTTCATTTTGTAGGGTGGGTAATCGATAGCGCCATTCACCTTTAGCATCCGCTTTGGCAGGTGACGCTATGCTTACCCGTCCTACAACTCCTCACTTATGCCTTTTCGCGTACCATCAACGTGGTCATGATAAACGACAACCCTAACGCCAGTGCTACACCCATTAGCGCAAAGATTAAGTACGGGCCGATATAAGCGGGCAGACTAAAAATGCTCGATAAAATATAGCCATACAAACGCACACCAAAGAAGGCAATGAATGCCGAAGCGATAGAACTTGCAACCGTTGCCGCAATAAACGCTTTCTTATAGCGAGTCAGAACACCAAACAATGCGGGTTCCGTAATCCCCAACAGAGCTGAAATCGCCGCAGGCAGAACGACCGCACGTTCTTCACGTGATTTACTCTGCTTCCAGATAGCAAAAGTGGAACCAGCAATTGCCATGTTGGCCATAAACATCATTGGCATCAGCATGTCGTAACCACGGTCGGTAAAGTTTTGCAGAGCAATTGGCGTCATCGCGTGATGCATTCCGGTCAAAATGGCCACCGGACGAATCGCCCCAACCACCAGGCCTGCAAAACTGGCTGAAACACCAAACAAACCTTCGATAAACCACGCCAGTGCTTTGCCCAGATAAATGCCCAGTGGCCCAATCACCACCAGCGCGACGAGTGCTGCAAGAAACAGAGTGAGTGTTGGGGTAAACACGGTTTTCAACACATCGGGCATAATTTTATCCACCCATCGATGGATATAACTTAATGCCAGAACCGAGAAAATTACCGGGATGACGCTTGCGGCGTAGTTGAACACCGAAATAGGCACAATATCGAGGAAATAGAACGCATTAACAGCATTGGGTGAATGCGTTGCCAATGCCTTTGCCGCTTCAATCAAAGACGGATACATCAAACATGCGGCAACCGCAGCAGCCAGATATTCGTTAGTCTTGAAAATACGCGCAGCGGAGATAGCCAGGAAAAATGGCAAAAAGTAGAACACGCCGCTCGCAATCAGATCGATAACGATCACCGTGTCGCTTTTTGCTGAAACCACTTTCAACGCAATCAGCCCCGCCAGCAGACCTTTAATCATCCCAGCGCCTGCGATAGCGGGAACAATCGGCCCAAACACACCTGACACGGTATCCATAAACATCGATACCAGGCTTTTATGTGCTTTCTTTTGCTGGACGGGAGTGGTTTGTTCAGGTGTGGAGCCGAGCACATGGGTCAGTTGTTCATACCAACTGTTCACCTGCGGGCCAATAATAATCTGGAATTGATCGCTCTGAATTTGCGCCCCTAAAACACCGGGGATTTTTTTAATCTCGGATTGATCAATTTTATTCTCATCAATCAAAGAGAAGCGCAAGCGCGTCATACAGTGCCAGGCTTTACTAATATTATCCGCACCTCCAATCAGGTGAATAATATTATTAATGGCATCACGAGTCCCCATCAGTCACTCCCCAAAAAATGCTTATTGTTATGTGTTGAATGCCAACGATGGTAGGGAAACAAAAACAAGAAAACAAACCAATAAAGTTTGAACAACATCACACTTATCCTGCATATAAGCATGAAAACCACTAAAATAAGTAAATTGGTATGGTTTTTATGTTCACCGAACGCCTTTTCCTGACCAATAAAAATAGGCAAAAAAAATGATTTACCTGCACACAAAAATAAGGTGATAGTAAATAGCAGAAGCCTACAATTAATAACTAACCACCCATGAACTGCCTAAACAATTTCAGGGTGTGGAGTAATCTTGTGAAACCAACCATTATTGAAAATATCGAATGTTTCATTACTCGTCCTGACCGCCACAATCTGGTCACGGTGCGCGTCACTACTAATAAAGGTGTGATTGGCCACGGTTGTGCCACTTTCCAGCAGCGCCCACTGGCCGTCAAAACCATGGTCGACGAGTACCTCAATCCCCTGCTTATCGGGCGTGATGCCAACAACATTGAAGACTTGTGGCAAATGATGACGGTCAACGCTTACTGGCGCAACGGCCCGGTTATCAACAATGCCATTGCCGGTATCGATATGGCACTTTGGGATATCAAAGGCCAACTGGCAGATATGCCGTTGTATCAACTTCTGGGGGGGAAATCGAAAGATGCTATCGCCGCTTACAGCCACGCCGCCAGTGAAACGCTGGAAGGGTTGTACCTGGAAGTCGACAAACTGCTGGCGCAAGGGTATCGCTACATTCGCTGTCAGTTAGGTTTTTACGGTGGTACACCGCAAGGACTGCACGCGACGAAATCGCCAACGCCTGGAGCGTATTACGATCAGGACGAATACATGGCGAATACCGTGGAGATGTTCAAGGCGTTGCGCGAGAAGTATGGCAATCAGTTCCATATTCTTCATGATGTGCATGAACGTTTATTCCCGCAGCAAGCAGTGCAACTGGCAAAAGCGCTCGAACCTTACCAACCCTGGTTTATCGAAGATATTCTGCCGCCGCAACAAAGTGCATGGTTAGAACAAGTTCGCGCGCACTCCTCGGTTCCCCTGGCGATGGGTGAACTGTTTAATAATCCAGCTGAATGGCACGATCTCATTGTGAATCGGCGTATCGATTTTATCCGCTGCCACGTTTCGCAAATTGGCGGGATAACACCTGCGCTGAAGCTCGCCATTCTTTGCCAGGCATTTGGTGTACGGCTGGCCTGGCATGGCCCATCTGATATGACCCCTATTGGTGTGGCAGTGAATACCCATTTGAATATTCACCTGCACAATGCGGCGATTCAGGAATTTATCCCAAATAAACCGAATACCGAATCAGTGTTTCCTGGTGCGCCGGTCGCGGAGCAAGGTTATCTCTATCCAATTGAAAAACCAGGTATTGGTGTAGGCTTTGACCAACAAAAAGCAGCGGACTTCCCCGTGGAGTATCGCCCGCATGAGTGGACGCAGAGCCGCTTACCCAACGGGGCGATTCATACCCCCTGAGTCCCCTGGCGATAAGCCAAATTGTCATGGTTATAGGGGATGACATAAGTGCAGGAATAATTGATATCGACGATTTCGCTGATTTCAAATACCCGTCCCCCTTCGAGGATCCCGCGGTTGATGATATGCATCGCCGGGATCCCTTTTTTACACTCCAGTAATGCCGCCTGCTCTTTACTGATCGACACCGCCTGATAACTGGTTAACAGATGCGAAATTCGAAATCCTTTACTGAGCACATATTGCTGAATAGATTGTTCAATCACCTGTTGGTTGAGATCGGGGAAATCCTGCACTGGCATACGTGAAATCTCAATCTGTACCTTTTGATTGTCAACATATCGCACGCGGCAAAACTGCCAGATGTAATCATTTTCACCCACACTAAAGACTTGCTGCTCTTCGCGGTTCGGTAACTTTTTATGCAAATTCACCATGCGAAAAGCCATCTGCTCAAAACGCTTTTCGGTGATAGAGTTATACACCAGCGGGTTATTACGGGCTTGTGGATTAATCCAAATACCCGACCCCTGAATAATTTCGACGACCCCAATGCTCACCAGTTTTTCCAGGGCCTTGCGAATAGTAAAACGCGAGACATCATATTCCGCAGCCAGCTGACGTTCGGGGGGTAATTTGCGTCGTTGCGAATCATTATGCTGATAAATTTTGCTCAACAAATCCTGGATAACAAACTCTTTTTTCTTCATTAAATGCTCACCAGATACCCGCGTATAAGCTTTCCATGCACACTAAGCATGAAAACATAACATCCATCATTCATGTGAGATAGACTAACCTCTTTTACATTACCCATTATTAAAATTAATCACTTCACGGGGCTAAAAGAATGACATCCCGACAGCTCATCAGCCTGGTAAGCGGTGTACTTATTTTGGCCATTTTGCTGCCCATTTTGTTTAGCATTTATTATGCTCATCGTAATGCCGAACAAGTTTTTCATAACGAATTAGGTCAATTTGCCGATCATGCATTGCTTCGTACCGGGCATGTCATCGACGAGGCTATTTCTGCCGTTGATGATATCAACCGCTATAAGGGCGAGGCCTGCACCCGGACACACGCACAAGCTATGCACCGTGTCGCCCTTGAACATCGCAATGTGCAAGAAGTGATGTTTAAAAAAGATGACCGAATTCTGTGCAGTTCGCTGGAATTAGTTATTCAAAGTGAACCGTTAAGTGAGCCAGACCGCTCCGGCCTACGCGGCTTTAGTGTCTGGTATACCACGCCACCCATGCCCGGTTTCAAACGTAAGATGATCTTTATTGGCAAACCGCCTCATCTTGCCTTAGTCGACCCAATGTCATTTATTGATGTACTGCCTTTTGGAAATTATTCGCTCAATATTGCAATGGTGGGTCTGCGCAAAAACGAACTGATCGCCACAAATAGCAAGTTTGTTTCTGATGACTGGCTCAAGCCGCTGATACAAGGCGTAGAAGAATTTCATAGCGATGATAATTTCTATGTCATTCGTCGGGATAATAATCTTGGTCTGGCCATGGTTGCATGGGCATCAATGGAGCCGCTGACTGTCGCCTGGTATAAACAACTGTATATTTGGTTACCTGTGGGCTTAATCATCAGCCTCGTCGTAGGATGGTGCTTAATTCGTATTTTGCGTCACCTATTATCACCTCATAATCGGTTGATGGATGCCATTAAAAACCATGAACTAAGAGTGGTCTATCAACCTATTGTTCATCTCGAAAGTGGCGAGAGTATCGGTGCCGAAGCATTAATTCGCTGGCAGCAACCAGACGGTAGTATGCTCAGCCCGGATGTCTTTATTCCGCTAGCAGAGCAAACAGGGCTGGTAACGCAATTAACTGAACAGGTCATTGAGCTTATCTTCTTCGAACTTGGCGAGTGGCTTCATCAACACCCGGACTATCATATTTCAGTTAATTTAGGCACTCGCGATATCCGAAGCTTACATATACTGGAAGTGATCAATCCGTATTTGTCGCGTTATTCCATCATGCCACATCAAATAGCATTTGAAATTACCGAGCGTGGTTTTGCCGACCCTAAAGTGACAGCACCGATCATTGCTCAATATCGCGATGCCGGTCATGCCATCTATATTGATGATTTTGGTACTGGCTACTCAAGCTTGAGTTATTTGCAGGATCTTGATATCGATATTCTGAAAATAGATAAATCATTTGTTGATGCTATCGGATATAAAAACATTACTCCGCATATCATTGAAATGGCCAACTCGCTGGGGATTTTAATGGTCGCTGAGGGGATAGAAACTCCCGTCCAGGCCGCATGGTTACGAGAACAAGGTGTACAGTACGGTCAAGGCTGGCTGTTCAGCAAAGCCCTGCCAAAAGATAAATTTATCGAATGGGTTGCACAATATCGCGCCAAAGCGGTGAAACGCATCTGAAGTGCCAGCCACTATTTTACGCCAAGGCGTTTTGCCAGGCGATGTAAATTGGCGACATCTAATTGTAGCTGTCTGGCACTCGCCGCCCAATTCCCGGCATGGGTATCCAGCGTGCTGATAATAATCTGGCGCTGGAAATCGTCAGTCGCGGTACGCAAATTATTAATCACAGGCCCTGTCGCAACCCGAATGCTAGCGGGTTTTGGATCAGTATCACTCAGTTGAAAATGTTGCGGCTGAAGCCAGATTTCACCGTCGGGCTTGCCAGAACGCGCCAATACCGTCGCGCGGTAAAGAGCATGTTCCAGTTCACGAATATTCCCCGGCCAGTCGTAACGGCGCAGCAATTCGCGAGCAGCATCGCTCAGAGCCACCTGTTTAAGTCCCATTTTTACGCGGCTTTGCTCGCAGAAAAATCCCGCCAATAAAGTGATGTCATCACCACGTTCACGCAGTGGTGGAACATGAAGCGGAAACACACTTAAACGGTGAAACAAATCAGCGCGAAACTCCCCAGCCAGAACATGCTGTTTAAGGTCACGATTGGTCGCCGCCAGCACACGCACATTAACCCTTTGGCTGCTGTCATCACCCACGCGCTGAATATCACCGTACTGTAAAACCCGCAGCAATTTTGCCTGTAGCGTTAAAGGCAACTCCCCTATTTCATCGAGAAACAAAGTGCCGTTATCCGCCATTTCAAATTTGCCGATTCGATGATGAATCGCGCCGGTAAATGCCCCTTTGACGTGGCCGAACAGTTCACTCTCCGCCACGCTTTCTGGCAATGCCGCACAGTTGAGATACACCAGAGGGTTGGCAGCTCGTGCCGAACCGTTGTGAATGGCTCGCGCCACCAACTCTTTGCCGACACCCGTTTCCCCGGTGATCAGCACATTCAGATCCGAACCAGCGACGATTTCAATCTCTTTCTTGAGCTGCATAATTCCCGCAGATAACCCGACCATTTCGGTGCCGCTGGTTTTGCTGGTGATGGGAAGGGTTGTCACAGCTGGTGTTTGGTTTTCAAGTTGCTCCATCAGCATGGCATTATTTAATGCTCCCGCCGCCAACACGCTGATCAAACGTAACTCTTCATCGCTGAAATGATCAAACTGCAAAGGGTCCATACCATCAACTGTTAACGCACCAATCAGGTTTTGGTCGGCAAATAGCGGTAAACCGAGGCAAGCATGGACTTTTAAATCGGTATGATTGGGAATAAGCCCGTCGTAGGGATCTGGCAACTCACTGTCTGCCGGAAAGCGCACCACATCGCCGGCTCGCGCAATGGCTTCCAGACGTGGATGCGCATCTAAATCAAAGCGTCTTCCGAGCACATCTTCCGCCAACCCATCAATCGCCAACGGGCGAAATTGCCGCGCTTCATAACGCAGCAATGCCGTCGCATCGCCCCCCAGAAGCTGACGTAGGGTACGAATCAAACGGGCAAAGCGATCCTGATGTGAAATGCCGCTTTGCAGTTCAATCGCAATATTGGCAAGTGAGGTAATCGACAGGCTCATAAGCGCTCCATTAAGCAATTTCTCTAACTTAACGCTCGATAGTCAAAAAGACAATTTAATTGTCAAAAAGACAATTTTCACCATAGTCATTATGACACCCCTCTCACTCCTGATTTAAAATAAATACTTATAAATCAGCAAAGTAAAAACTGGCACGCTATTTGTAATATCTCAAATACAAGCATGAATTTTTTCTTACTTTTTGAGGGTATGGCAAATGGCGATTCAGGTTAAAAACAATATTCAATGGGTTGGTCAACGTGACTGGGAAGTACGTGATTTTCATGGCACAGAGTACAAAACGCTGAAAGGCAGTAGCTACAATAGCTATCTGATTCGCGAAGAAAAAACGGTGCTGATTGATACAGTTGACTATAAATTCAGTCGTGAATTTGTGCAAAATCTGGCAAGTGAAATTGACCTGAATACGCTTGATTACATCATTATCAACCACGCGGAAGAGGACCATGCCGGTGCGTTGACCGAATTGATGTCACGTATTCCCAATACACCAATTTACTGTACCGCCAACGGCGTAGACTCCATTAATGGTCATCACCATCACCCGGAGTGGAATTTCCATGTGGTGAAAACTGGAGACAGCCTGGATATTGGCAACGGTAAACAGTTGATCTTTGTTGAAACACCGATGCTGCACTGGCCTGACAGCATGATGACTTATATGACTGGCGATGCAGTGTTATTCAGTAACGACGCTTTCGGCCAGCATTACTGTGATGAGCATCTGTTTAACGATGAAGTCGATCAAACCGAATTGTTTGATCAGTGCCAACGTTACTACGCCAATATTTTGACGCCGTTCAGCCGTCTGGTCACCCCAAAAATTACCGAAATCCTCGGCTTTAACTTGCCGGTGGATATGATTGCCACCTCGCACGGCGTGGTGTGGCGTGATAACCCCACACAAATTGTTGAGCTGTATTTGAAGTGGGCGGCAGATTATCAGGAAGATCGCATCACGATTTTCTACGACACCATGTCCAACAATACCCGCATGATGGCGGACGCTATCGCCCAGGGCATAAACGAAGTTGATCCACGCGTGGCGGTTAAAATCTTTAACGTTGCCCGTCATGATAAAAACGAAATTCTGACTAATGTATTCCGTTCCAAAGGGGTGCTGGTTGGGACGTCCACGATGAACAACGTGATGATGCCGAAAATTGCAGGTCTGGTTGAGGAAATGACAGGGCTGCGTTTTCGCAATAAACGTGGCAGCGCGTTCGGTTCACATGGCTGGAGCGGCGGTGCTGTAGACCGTCTTTCTACCCGCTTGCAGGATGCCGGATTCGAAATGTCCCTTAGCCTGAAAGCAAAATGGCGTCCGGATATCGATGCCCTTGAAATCTGCCGCGAACATGGCCGTGAAATTGCCCGCCAATGGGCGCTAACACCGCTGGTTTGCACACCGGTTCCCGCACCACAAAAAAGCGTTGTCGAGGTGAAAACCGGCGCCGATTTAGGCCCACAAATGCAGTGCAGTGTTTGCCAATGGATTTACGACCCGCAAACCGGTGAGTCCATGCAAGATGTCGCCCCCGGAACGCCATGGAGTGAAGTGCCTGATACTTTCCTGTGCCCGGAATGTTCACTTGGCAAAGACGTATTTGATGAGCTGGCAACGGAGGTAAAATGGAACATGGCATCGTAATTATTGGTTCGGGCTTTGCCGCCCGCCAATTGGTTAAAAATATCCGCAAGCATGATGCTCAGGTTCCTGTGCGCCTGATTGCCGCCGACAGTATAGATGAATACAACAAACCCGATCTCAGCCATGTTGTCAGTCTCAATCAGCGGGCTGACGACCTGACTCGCCAATCTGCCAGTGAGTTTGCCGAGCAGTTTAATTTGATCCTCAACCCCAACAGTTGGGTGTCTGCCATCGATCCCCACCAGCGTTTGGTAAAATGCGATGACCAACAATGGTCGTACGACAAACTGGTGCTGGCGACCGGTTCAAGCGCCCTGCTTCCACCGATTCCGGGAAAAGAACTGATGTTGACACTGAACAGTCAACAAGAGTTTATGGCCTGCGAGTCGTCACTGCGTGAGGCCAAGCGGGTCATGATTCTGGGGGGTGGTTTGATTGGCACAGAACTGGCGATGGATTTTTGCCGGGCGGGTAAAAAGGTGATGGTGGTGGATAACGCCGATAGCCTGCTTGCCTCGCTGATGCCAGCGGAAGTCAGCAGCCGCCTTCAGCATCGTCTGGTGAGTATGGGTGTAGAGCTCTTGTTTAATCAGCAACTTGAAACGTTGTCAAAAACAGCACAAGGCACTAATGCCACGTTGAGTAATGGGAGAATGGTCAATGTGGATGCGGTTGTCTCCGCAATGGGTCTGCGCCCCAATGTTGGGCTGGCGCAAAGCGCCGGGTTAAGCGTGAATCGTGGTATCGAGGTCAATCGCCAGTTGCAAACCTCGGATGCCAATATCTACGCGCTCGGAGATTGCGCAGAAATAGACGGCATGGTGCTGCCGTTCCTGCAACCGATTCAATTTAGCGCCATGACGCTCGCCAAAAATCTGTTGGGTGCCGCAGACGGTCTGGTACTCCCGGCGATGCTGGTGAAAGTCAAAACACCGGAGTTGCCTTTACATTTAGCGGGTGAAACGCAGCGTACTGATTTGCATTGGCAAATTTCAGTCGAGCCACAAGGTTTAGTCGCGAAAGGCTATGATGATGAGCAGCAGCTGCGGGCATTTATTGTGAGTGAAGCCCATATGAAGCAGGCATTTGGATTGTTGCGCGAGCTGCAGGTTTAGTGTTTTTTGCAAGTCGGATGACGCTACTCTAACCCAGCGGGCCTAAAGCAGGTTGGGGAGGGTTAGCGTCATCCGACGGTTTTACTCGTCAAGGATTGGTGCAAAGCCACCATAAATCATGCGTTTGCCATCGAATGGCATCGACTCGCCAAACTCTTTCATCCGTGGATCAGACATCATTTTGGCATTCGCTTCATCACGCACTTCTTTAGACGGATATTCAATCCAGCTGAAAACCACTTCTTCGCTCTCTTCGGCTTTCACTGCCATACGAAAATCAGTGAGCTTGCCATCTGGCACATCATCAGCCCAACATTCTACTACGCGTACCGCACCAAACTCTTTGAATAGCGGTGCCGCTTTCGCGGCCATTTGCTTATACGCGTCCTTATTTGCTGCCGGTACAGCAACAACGAAACCATCAACATAATGCATTGTGAACCTCCACAGCATGGGGAGTACGGGTAGACGTTTTCCACCCGTGATGATTGCGATTGATAAGTTTAGTCGTTGAGAATGAAAATTGCCGACTCAGAACTTAAGCAGCATTTCATATTGCGTAATCGTATCTTGACGGTAGCCGCTTCTTAAGAAAATCGGTGCCATTGGCTCAGGGATAGCCGTTGCGGTGTTAAGCCCCGCAAAACGCTCGCGCAGCAGAGTCAGTAATTTTTTCGCCTGCCCTTGACCACGCGCCGTAGGCTCAACATACAGCATGCGCACGCGGAATCCTTGAGGAGCAGTGGCGACCATGGCGTAAGCAACGTCGTTCAGTACAAATGCCTTACCCACTAATTTATACAGTGTTTCTGGTGCACTCAGCCATGGCAACTGCAAGCTGGTATCGGTCATCATTTTTTTAGCCATCACCATCGGGTCAATTTCCTGCAATTCACCCGTTGCGGTAAACAACGTGGAACTGACAGCACTAAACCCGACTAATGTCTGCTGACGCACAAATCCCATACGCTCATATAACGCAAGCCCACTGTCGTTACCGACAATAACTTCCAGCCACATGTTTCGGTCGCCACGGGCTTGCGCTTCATGGATTAATTGTTTCATGAGCTGCTTGCCTACTCCCTGCCCACGCAATTCAGGGCAAATGGCAAATGCGGCGAGGCGGCTGGATTGGCCACGGCGAGTGATAATAGCCAACGCTTTCGGTTCACCATTTTGCGTCCAGACTCTACTGTCATTGAGGCTGATATCTTCAGCGGAAAAACGCGAGGCAAACGTCTCACCGTCAATGGTGAAAGAGACCAAATACCCTTCAAAGCAGTGGGATAAAATCTCTGCTAACTGATGGCTATTCCAGTGTGCCGCCGCGTTACTGATGACCGTGCTGTTCATCTGTTACCTCATCCAATGGGGGATAGTGCTTCCAGTGATAAAACCTGGCGTGGGAACAACACGCCATGAGTATTTTGTTCAATACCACACAACATGACACATGGCACGGTAGCTATTCCAGAAATAAGGAGTGGTTATGAACGTGATGTTATCGATGATGATTTTTGCCCTTGTCTCTTCTGTGTCGCCAGGTCCGGTGAACCTGGTGGCATTAAGCAGCGGCGTGAGTTTCGGCTGGCGTGCCTGCGTGCCGCACGTTACAGGTGCCACAATCGGTTTTACGCTGTTGTTACTGGCAACGGGCTACGGCTTATATGAAGTACTGAACGCCTGGCCGGTGCTGCTACAAATCGTCAATTTTGGTGGCGTAGCATTTTTACTGTGGATGGCCTGGCGCCTGGCGCGAGATAACGGAGAGTTTTCGCGTCACCAACAAAGCCGGGCACCGAGCGCATTCAACGGTGCGTTGATGCAGTGGCTAAACCCTAAAGCCTGGCTTGCGTGTGTGGCGGGAATGGGCCTGTATGCCAGCGATGGCAACCCCGCCACTATCTGGTTATTTAGCGGTATTTACTTTGTGGTGTGTTACTTATCGATTATGAGTTGGGCGTTGGCCGGGGCTTCGCTCAGCAACCATTTGCATCAACCCTCTCGCATTCGTCTGCTTAATCGCACCCTTGCCGCACTACTGGTGGCATGCGCGGTGTGGTTGATTTTCGACTAAAGCAGATCGCGATACTGTTTTGGGGTAACCGCAAAATGTTGTTTAAAGGCTCGTTGGAAATGCGCCTGATCGGCAAAGCCTGAGGCAAGCGCCACATTTGCCAACGCATCGCCCCGCTTTAACTGTTCACGAGCCATATGCAACCGACGGTTCATCAGTAGTGCATGGGGTGTAACACCATAATGCTGCTGGCAAAGGCGTATCAAATGGCTTACCGAAAGATTCGCCTCCTGAGCCAGTGAAGAGAGCGTTAATGGTTCATCATACTGCTGGTGAATTTTGTCGATGGCAGGTGCTAGTTGCTGAGGTGCGCCACTGGATACCAACGTTTTCGCACACAACTCTTGCTGGGCCTGCATCATAAACTGAGCTGCCGCACACTCTTTTTCCAGCACATCACATTGATCGTTTGTCACCACATCATATAGCTGGTTAAGCCCGGTAAAAAGTGTCGGGCTGTCACTCCAGGTCTGTGTGAAATGGCAGATATTGTCATCGTTATCCCCCAACAGTTGGTTTAACCAGCGGCTATCAAAATAAAACATGCGATATGCCCACGGCTGGTCCTGAACCGGGTTACAAGCATGCAGCACGCCGGGATTCATCAACACAACTGCTCCCGCATGAATTTGAATCTGCGTTTTTTCATTCAGATAAGTGCTGGTGCCGCCCACGATGGCACCAATGGAAAACGTTTCATGCGTATGGGGCGCATAACATACAGTTCGGCCATCGAGTACGTTACGTACTTCAAGCCATGGCAGTGCTGTATCACGCCAGAATTGCTGTGTTGTCTGATAGGGAGCCATGATTTTTCCTCACAAATCCGAGATCAATGTTTAGCACAGCTATCGGGTTAAGGCACGGCCGTCGGTTCCACCAGCGGGGTTTTCTGGTTTGAGCGAATGCGAAACCACGGCAAACAGAGTTGAATCAATGGACCAATCGCCAGCGCATACAGCACCGTACCGACACCAAATGTGCCGCCCATCAACCAACCCACCAGTAAAACCGTCAATTCAATTGCAGTGCGCACGCTGCGCACCGACCAACCGGTCCGTGCGTTAATCCCGGTCATTAAGCCATCTCGCGGGCCCGATCCAAACCCTGCGCCGATGTACATTCCCGCCGCTATTGCATTCACAAGGATGGCTGCCAGCAACAAAATACTACGCATCACCATCGATTCCATTGGCGGCATCAAAGCGAGCGCGGCATCAGCGGCCAGGCCCAACACAATCACGTTGCTGATAGTCCCAAGCCCTGGTTTCTGGCGCAGCGGGATCCACAGTAGCAATACCAGTGCGCCCACCACGATCATCACCATGCCGATATTTAAAGAGAAGATCCGCGCCACCCCGAGGTGGAATACATTCCAGGGATCGGCTCCTAAATTGGCCCGCACGAACATTGCCGTGGAAACGCCATACAATACCAGGCCGGTATACAGTTGCAGCAAGCGACGAGCGATCATTATCTTCACCTCAGTGTTCTTTTGTGGCTTTACTTTTACGCAAAATGGATCTGATATTAAGGTCCAGTTAATACAAAGTGGATTGCTATGGCACAGCGCAGAACCGGTTCATCATCTTTGAAGAAATTGCTGGGTAACTGGCAACAGGATTTACCCCGCACCCCGGTTTATCGCCAGTTGGCGGACGGGCTACGGTTGTTGATTCTGGATGGGCGTTTACCGCTCGACAGCCGCCTACCGGGAGAACGTGAGCTGGCTACGGCGCTCGGTGTGAGCCGAACGACTGTGGCGACCGCACTTGCGCATTTGCGTGATGAAGGATACCTGGCAAGTCGACAAGGTTCGGGTTCTGTCACCATGCTGCCGGAAGGGCGACAATCTGTTTCTCCACTCCCCGGTCAGGCGGCAACGTTAGACCTTTCCACCGCCGCACTGGCTGCCGGGCCGGAAATTCATCAGGCTTACGCTAACGCGCTGATTGCCTTACCAGAACATTTGGGTTCGACCGGTTACAACCAGCAAGGTTTACCGGAACTGCGCCAGGTTATCGCGCAACGATATGCTGCCCGAGGGCTGCCGACCCACGCCGACCAGATTATGATAGTCAACGGGGCGCTAAGTGGCTTTGGGTTGATCCTGCGTCTGTTAACAGGCCCTGGTGATCGCGTAGTCATGGACCATCCTACTTATCCGATGGCACTGACGGCAATTAAAGGTGCGTCGTGCCGTGCTGTCCCCGTTAGCCTGACCGAACAGGGTTGGGACACAGAAGGGCTGGCGGCCACTATTGCGCAAACCTCCCCAAGGCTCGCCTATTTGATTGCGGATTTCCATAACCCCACCGGGCGTTGTATGGACGTGGCTACGCGTATCGCTATCGCTGAAATAGCTGCTCGCACACGTACCACTGTGGTAGTTGATGAAACCATGGTTGATTTATGGTTTGACGCTCCACCCCCGCTACCGCTGGCGGCATTTGATACCGATGACCGGATAATCACCCTGGGTTCGGGTGGGAAAAGTTTCTGGGGTGGTATGCGAATAGGTTGGATTCGAGCCTCAGCGCGCACCATTGCATCGTTGATTCAAATCCGCGACACCCTGGATTTAGGTTCGCCTGTACTGGAACAGCTCGCAGCAATCCACTTGTTTAACGAAGCAGATAACTTCCTGCCAGGGCGGCGCCAAATGCTGCGCCAGCATAGAGATGCCTGTGGTGAAGCAATCCAGGAGTTATTCCCGGAATGGAAAATAACAGTC
This sequence comes from Buttiauxella sp., assembly GCA_035271785.1. GTDB lineage: Bacteria > Pseudomonadota > Gammaproteobacteria > Enterobacterales > Enterobacteriaceae > Buttiauxella. Next base: position 1,780 of record DATERH010000025.1, on the reverse strand, counting down.
GTGCCAGAAGGTGGCTTATCCTGGTGGATTGAGCTGCCAAAACCGCTGGCAACGGTCTTTGCCGCCAGCGCGGAATTAATCGGTATTCGCATTGGTGCAGGCCCACGTTTTGGAGCTGAAGGCGCGTTTGAACGATATTTGAGATTGCCTTTTACACTAGAACCCGCGCAGATGCGCACAGCCCTGGAACGTTTGAAACCTATTTGGGATAACCTCGTGCAAACAGGGAGTTACGCAGATCGGGGAATGGTGGTTTAATGACCGACTGATTGCAGTCATGCCCGTTGTGTTGGAGAGAATTGATGTTAACTCGCTTTTCTATGTTGAGACGCATCCCCAAAGGAGTCTGGGTTCTGGGTGGTGTCAGTATGCTGATGGACGTGTCTTCAGAAATGATCCACAGTTTGCTGCCACTTTTTATGGCTACCACCTTAGGAACCAGCGTGGTACTCATTGGCCTGATTGAAGGTCTGGCAGAAGCTACCGCGTTAATCATCAAAGTCTTTTCCGGTGTCCTCAGTGACTATCTGGGTAAACGCAAGGGGTTAGCATTATTAGGGTATGGGCTGGGCGCACTGAGTAAGCCGTTGTTTGCATTAGCATCTGGTGCAGGCCTGGTGTTTGGTGCACGCATGATCGATCGCGTGGGTAAGGGGATTCGTGGTGCCCCCCGAGATGCACTGGTGGCAGATGTCACACCACCGGAAATCCGCGGTGCGGCCTATGGTCTACGTCAGTCTCTTGATACCGTCGGCGCTTTTCTGGGGCCACTGCTGGCAGTCGGTTTGATGTTGCTGTGGCACGATGACTTCCGGGCTATTTTCTGGGTGGCAGTGATCCCCGGCGTACTGGCCGTTGCTTTACTCTATATCGGTCTTCAGGAACCCAAATCCCTTATTGAACATAAGCGCAGCAATCCCATTCGGCGTGAAAACCTGCGGCGACTGGGCCGAACTTATTGGTGGGTTGTTGGGCTCGGCGCTGTATTCACCCTGGCCCGCTTCAGTGAGGCTTTTCTGGTATTGCGGGCGCTGCAGATGGATATTCCGCTGGCATTGATTCCGCTGGTAATGGTTGCGATGAATTTGCTCTATGCCATGTCGGCCTATCCTTTTGGCAAGCTGTCTGATCATATGAGCCACAGCAAAATGCTACAGGCGGGATTGCTGGTGCTGATTGTGGCTGATATCACACTCGCCGTGAGTACGCATTGGATGGGGCTTCTGCTTGGTGTGGCATTGTGGGGGATCCACATGGGGTTAACCCAGGGGTTGCTGGCCGCGATGATTGCCAATACCGCACCAGCAGATTTGCGCGGCACGGCATTCGGTATGTTTAACCTGGTGAGTGGTGTGGCACTACTGCTAGCCAGTCTGGGGGCCGGGATTGTATGGGAAACATGGGGGGCGGCATCAACCTTCTATGCCGGTGCCATTATTTGCGTCGTCACGTTGCTGGGGATGAGGTTGGCTCCGGAGTCTTACCAACAATCCTAAAATCAGTGACATGGCAAATGCCTGTACATTGCCGTGTCATTACACACAACAAGCAGAATAAGCAGAATAAGCAGAATAAGCAGAACAATAGTCGTGCATACGATAAAAATTATACCGTTAGCAGAATTGGGTGGGGGCCCTGCCAGCTACATCCCGGCACACACGTCATCTGCTGCGGCTGCTTCCTTCCGGACCTGACCGAATTCACAAATTAGTGTTGCGGGAGAACCAACAGGGCCCCCATTGAGAGCGCTAGTTACCTAACGCGCTGGCGCATTATCCAT
>DATERH010000024.1:0-6929 GCA_035271785.1 Buttiauxella sp. | reverse complement strand
CCGCTGGTGCCCATTCCTGCCATGTATGAAGTACCGGAAGATGCACAAGGTTACCCCGCAGTGACGCCAGAGCAATTACTGGAGTTGCAAAAAGATGGGAAGAAATAGCAGGCATAAAAAAACCCGCACCAACGTATAAGTGCGGGTCTTGGTAAAACAATCAGTATTATTTCTTACGTGCGTATTTCAGTGAATCCAGCGCTACCGCGAAGATAATAATCGCACCCTTAATAATGTACTGCCAGTAAGGGTTCACACCGATATACGTCAGGCCGTAGTTGATTACGGTGAAGATGATGACACCGGTCACCACGCCCACTACCGTACCCACACCGCCGCTGAATGACACGCCGCCGACTACGCACGCCGCAATCGCATCCAGTTCGTACATAAAGCCAAGGTTGTTGGTTGCAGAACCGATACGGCCTGCTTCTAACATGCCGCCGAAAGCGTAGAACACACCAGACAACGCATAAATCATGATCAGGTTCAGTGCAACGTTAACACCAGAAACTTTAGCCGCTTCAGGGTTACCACCGATGGCGAAGATGTTCTTACCAAAGCGTGTTTTGTTCCACAGGATCCAGACGAAGCCAATCGAAATCAACGCATAGAACGTGATGTACGAGAGCTTAAAGTTCCCCATCTTGAGGAAGCCCTGGGTAAAGGTCGAGAATCCGCTATCGAACCCCGCAATTGGTGAAGCACCCACAAAGTCGTAGTACAGGGAGTTAATACCGTAAACGATGATCATCGTACCCAAAGTGGTGATAAACGGCGTCACGTTCAGGTAAGCAATGATAATACCGTTAACCAGACCAATGATTGCGCCGATAGCGCACACGATCAGGATAACCAACGGAATGGACATGGTTTGCATTTCAGGGAAAACTTTGTTCACGTTATCCATCGATTGCAAGAATGTCGCAGCTACAACCGCAGCCAGGCCAACCTGGCGACCCGCTGAAAGGTCGGTACCTTGAGTAACAATCAACCCTGCCACACCCAGTGCAATAATGATACGCACGGAGGATTGGGTCAGGATGTTACTTAAGTTCATTAAGCTTAAAAACGTTGGATCCTGGAAAATAATAATCGCCAGCAGGACCAGCAATACGACATAAATGCCGCCTTCTTTCAGATAAGTTAGAAAACTTTTCTTATTTAACGCACTCATTTTAACAGCCCCTAAATTATCAAAGATGCACAGACGCAAGACGTAATATTTCGTTCTGCGTGGTTGTTTTAGTGTCTACAATTCCGGCAACGAGACCATTACTCATTACCAGGATACGATCTGTAATCCCTAACAACTCTGGCATTTCGGACGAAATAATGATGATTCCTTTCCCTTTTTTGGCTAGTTCAGCAATGAGCTGATAAATTTCAAATTTAGCCCCAACGTCAATCCCACGAGTTGGTTCATCTAACATTAAAATTTCTGGCTGGGTTAATAACCAACGACCGATAATGACTTTCTGTTGGTTACCCCCTGACAACGAACCTATCGCAGTACGGTGCCCTGGTGTTTTGACACGCATTGAGTCGATTACCCACTGGGTATCGCTTTTCATACGCGAGTTATCCAGCAAGCCAACTTTATTTTTATAATTGCGAATATTGGAAATCAGTGAGTTAAAGCCGATATCCAGGTACGCATAAATACCGGTAGAGCGACGTTCTTCAGTAACCAACGCAAAACCGTGGTTAATCGCTTCATTCGCAGTATGGTTATTAATCTTTTTGCCGTGCAACGTAATAGTACCGTCTGATTTTTCACGGATACCAAATAGCGTCTCAACAATATCAGTACGTTTTGCACCGACCAGCCCGGCAATCCCGAGAATTTCCCCTTTGTGCAAATCGAAGGAGACATCGCGAATCGATGGCTGACGCATTGAGGTGAGGTTACGGACTTCCATAATCACTTCACCCGGCACGTTTTCTTTTGTCGGGAAACGCTGGTTCAGCGAGCGGCCAACCATCATGGAGATTATTTTATCCATATCCAGCCCTTCTAATGGCTGGGTGGCAATCCACTGTCCGTCACGTAAAATCGTGATTTCATCACACAGCTGGAAGATTTCTTCCATTTTGTGTGAGATATAAACAATACCGCAGCCACGATCTTTTAATTTACGAATGATTTTGAAAAGGTGGTTAACTTCCTTTTCTGTCAGTGAGGATGTTGGCTCATCCATGATGACAATTTTGGCATTGTAAGAAAACGCTTTGGCAATTTCGATCATCTGCATTTGCGAAACTGACAGCGTGCCAACACGGGCGCGTGGGTCAATATCAATATCCAGTTCATCGAAAATATGTTTGGTATCGCGGTACATTTTGTCCTGGTCGACAAATACACCTTTGGTTGGGTAGCGCCCCAGCCACATGTTATCCATTACGGTACGTTGCAACACCAGGTTCAGTTCCTGATGCACCATGGAAATACCGTTTTCCAGCGCTTCTTTGGTGCTGGAGAAGTTAATTTCTTTTCCCTGAAAAAGGATGCTGCCAGAATCTTTGCTGTAGATCCCAAATAGGCATTTTAATAACGTTGATTTACCTGCACCGTTCTCTCCCATTAATGCGTGAATGGAATGAGGACGGACTTTTAAATTAACATTATCCAGTGCCTTAACGCCGGGGAATGATTTATCAATGTTGGTCATTTCCAACAAATATTCCGACGACTGATTTGTAATATTGTCGACCATAATTACGGTTCCAATAGTGTCACTGAGTGGATTGAGCCGGACATAAATTACGTCCGACTCGACACCTTTAAAACAATACCCAAAATAATTCGAGTTGCAGAAAGGCAACAAGCTCGATAATCCCCAGGAACTGACTCAAGTCAATAACCGGGGTGAGCGAGTACAGTTAACACATCTGCGGCTCAAAGTATGAGGGATACTTATTTACCAGTAAATTCAGCCAGGTTGCTCTGATCAACACCGACATAAGGGATACGAACGATTTTGTTTTCAATCTTCCAGTTAGTACCTTCAGCGGCAGGCTTACCATCGGCCAGGTTTTTAGCCAGATCGAAGGTTGCTTTAGCCTGGTTGTTGGCATCGTTCAGAACGGTACCGGCCATTGCGCCAGATTTAACCATTGCCATTGCTTCTGGCAGGGCATCTACACCAAATACTGGAACGGAAGATTTGTTGTGTGCTTTCAGCGCTTCTACAGCACCCATTGCCATCGCATCGTTGTTGGCAATAACCACTTCGATTTTGTTAGCGTTCGGGCCAGACATCCAGGCGTCCATCTTATCTTTCGCCTGAGCGGTATCCCACATAGCGGTGTCTAACTGCAGTTGCTGGGTTTTCAGACCTTTAGTATTCAGCTCTTTAATAACATAAGTAGTACGAGCTTCAGCATCCGGGTGGCCTGGTTCGCCTTTCAGCAGAACAAACTGAATCTGACCATCTTTGTTCAGATCCCATGCTGGGTTTGCAGCCCAATGCTTAGCAATCAGATCGCCCTGGATGATGCCGGATTCTTTAGAGTCAGTACCTACGTAGTAAGCTTTGTCGTAGCTATCCAGAGCTTTACGTGAAGGTTCTTTGTTGTAGAACACAATTGGAATGTTCTGGCCGCGCGCTTTCTCGATAACAGTGCCCGCTGCAGCTGGGTCAACCAGGTTGATTGCCAGTGCTTTAACGCCTTTTGCCAACAGTACGTCAATCTGATCATTCTGTTTGGATTGGTCGTTCTGGGAGTCGTTCATCAGCAGTTCTACGTCTGGAGCCGCTTTTGCGTCTTTCTCAATCGCTTTGCGAACCACTGACATAAAGTTATCGTCGTATTTGTAAATGGTCACACCAATACGGGTGTCAGCTGCATGAGCGGTAGCGCCAAACAACATGCAAGACATAATAGCGGACAGGGTCAAAACCTTCTTATTCATGGTATCTCCGGTTTTTTTGCAGGGTAGTTCTTAGTGTTATTCAGGCAGGCAGCACTGTTATAGCAACGTTACTGAAAGCCGAAAAATAATCTCGTTTAAAAACTCTTCCGTGTTCTGTAACGATCCCTAACTGCTTTTATTGATATCCCCGTCATACTTCAAGTTGCTGATGCATTGGCAGCGTTTGCTCTCCCGAATCTCTTAGCTGAGTAAGCTCATTGGGACTCACGCTCTTGCCACCTTTCTGCAACTCGAATTCTTTTGGGTATAATTTTTTGCTGAACACCTATCGGTAAACTGATTAATCACCGTTACATATAGTTTCAGCTTATAAAACGCTGACATCATAGCTATCGTAATGTTAATTAACTGTGAATTTACTCACAAATTGAAACCGGTTACATCAAAGACTTTGTTCAGAGAGTGATCGGTGCCGCAATTTGACGTGGCGCTACGGAATGGCGGCGAACTAAAGTTGGCATAAAACAGTGTGTTGCACCAAGATCGAGCGTACCTGCGGCCCCCTGTAACGCCATTTCGGTCGCCAGTCGCGCCATTGAAACAATGGGATAACGCACCGTTGTGAGTTGCGGATCGGTGTAACGCGCAATGGGGATATCATCAAAACCAATCACTGAAACATGATGTGGTACAACAATCCCGTTATCTTTCAAGGCGGTTAACGCGCCAGCGGCCATGCTATCGTTGTAAGCAAATACCGCAGTGAGATGCTGATTGCGGCCAAGCAAATCCACCATCGCCGCTTCGCCACCCTGCATATCCGGTGAACCCACGCCCACCCAGCTTTCTGGCGGTGTAATTCCCTGCTCCGTCATACCACGCATCCATCCTTCCCGGCGCTGCGCGTTATCTTCAATCGCGTGGTTTGACGCCAGATAACCAATGCGTTGATGGCCTTGATTAAACAGCATTCGTGTCGCCATCAAAGCACCGCTGACGTTATCGAGCCCAACGCATCGGTGCTCATAGCCGGCAATAATTCGATTAACCAATACCATGCCTGGAATTTGATCGAGGAACTCACCTAACTCTTGATCACTTAGAGCTTTAGCATGAACAATCAATGCGTTACAGCGTTGACGAATCAACACTTCAATAGCATGACGCTCTTTTTCTTCCTGATGGTAACTGTTGCCAATAAGCACATATTTGTTGTGCTGCTGTGCCACAACATCCACCGCTTTAACCAGTGCGCCAAAGAAGGGGTCAGACACATCCATAACCACTACGCCGATGGTGTCACTGACCTGCGTTGCCAGAGCCTGCGCGTTCGCGTTGGGCCGATAACCCAACTGCCTTACCGCCTGCATGACGCATTCACGGGTGTCTGAACTGACCAGCGCACTGTTATTGAGGACACGGGAAACGGTCGCCACTGAGACACCGGCGATGCGGGCAACGTCACGAATGGTGATCATATTTTTCACCAGTCGAAAGTAGAGTTAGTCTCATGAATACACCCTGTATTTGGCAAGGTGGCTATTTTGGCAGTGACTTAGAAATGACTACGTGAGGATGATCACATCAATGAAAACGGTTACATACAATTCGTTAACGTTTGTGATGTATATCATTATCTTGCTGGATGTTTCAAAGAGATCCCCGCGGCGCGTGCGGTCAGTTGTCGCCATAACCACTCAACCGGCCCCTGGCGGAAGTAACGCAACCACAGCATAGAGAACAGAATATTGATTGCCCAGACGGCAGGCACAACCGCCAATAGTGAGAGGCGGTCAAACTTCATGAACTTATCCAGGTGGAAGAAGAAAATGCTACAAATCAACGATTGCAGCAAGTAGTTCGACAGTGCCATACGCCCAACATGTGCCACCGCGTTGACTAATCGCAAGCGCGAAAGCTGTGGCCAGTAGCCGAATGCCAGCGCGGCATAACCGATGGATTGAAACGGCGCACTCAATTCACGCGGTGCTTGCAGCAAGAAGGCGCACCAACGATACGTCCAGCCAAGGTGCCACTGGGCATAAATAGCCGGAATGTTGATTAACATACCGACGATGACAAGCCACAAACCCGTGCGGCGGTAATGATGCAGACTGAATTCCCCCCGCAGCCAGCCGCAACGCATTAATGACGCACCCAGTAGCATCATTCCGCACAGTTGCCAGCCGTACTGCGCGCCTAACGCCACTAAACTTGAGGAAAGTAAGTCAATGCGATTACTGATGGCTTCACCACCGCCATTGAGTTTCCACCATTGCTCATACTGCACGTTGGCCGCATCAGGAACCCATGAACGATTTGGCGCGTCCCCTGAGATAAAGCCCAGCAACAGCAGCACAGCAATGCCAGTGAGATACAACATCACGCCAGTATTAAACAGCGAGCGAATCCCCTGAGCGTCGCGAATCATGCGCCAGCACACCAGGCCAACCAGACCGTAGGCCAGCAAAATATCGCCATCCCACAAGAAGATAGCGTGCATGAAACCCAATAAGACTAATAACGTCAGACGTGACTGGATCCAGCGTTTGCCGCGATGTAACAACATCTGCAGGCCAGCGCCAAATAATAGAGCGAATAAAGTGAGGAATTTTACCTGGGCAAAGAGATCAAGAATGGCCCAGGTCCAGGCATCGCGGTCGGTAATCGTCCCGGACCATGCTGGATTGAGGTATGCCGCCTTCGGTAAACCGAAGGCCACGATATTAAGCAGCAGAATGCCGAGAATAGCGACGCCACGGACAAAATCCAGCGTAATGTTTCTCTCCATACATCCTGCCTAATATACCCCCCTTCAATATGCAGGGTTGTTGGCTGGCCAAATCCGGTTGCCGCCTCCCTGCATCTCGAAGTAACTTGGGTATTAATGTTAGTTATGACGCACAGCGCGCAGAAATTCCTGACGTGTATTCTGGCTGGATTTGAACAAGCCGCCTAACGATGTCGTGGTTGTCGCACTGGTTGCATCCTGTACGCCACGCGCTTTCACACAATAATGGACCGCATCAATAGATACCGCCACATTGTTGGT
>DATERH010000023.1:0-6420 GCA_035271785.1 Buttiauxella sp. | reverse complement strand
GAACCTGGGCTGGATGCACGACACGCTCAACTACATGAAACTCGACCCGGTGCATCGCCAGTATCACCACGAACAAATGACCTTCGGCATGTTGTACAACGGCACCGAAAACTTCGTTCTACCGTTGTCGCACGATGAAGTGGTTCACGGTAAAAAATCTATTCTCGACCGCATGCCGGGCGATGCATGGCAAAAATTTGCCAACCTGCGTGCTTACTACGGCTGGATGTGGGCGTTCCCCGGTAAGAAATTGCTGTTTATGGGCAACGAATTTGCACAAGGCCGGGAGTGGAACCACGATAGCAGCCTCGACTGGCACTTGCTTGAAGGCGGCGACAACTGGCACCACGGTGTGAAACGCCTGGTGCGCGATTTAAACCGGACTTATCGCCATCATGCTGCGATGCACGAGCTGGATTTTGACAGCTATGGTTTCGAATGGCTGGTGGTTGAAGACAACGTTAACTCGGTATTTATCTTCGTACGCCGTGATTCGAACGGCAATGAAATCATTATCGCCAGCAACTTTACTCCTGTGCCACGCTACAACTACCGCTTCGGTATTAACCAGCCAGGCCGCTGGCGCGAAGAACTTAATACTGACTCTATGCACTATCACGGCAGCAATACTGGGAACAGTGGGTCAGTACTCAGTGATGAGATCCCAAGCCATGGGCGAGAGCATTCTCTGAGCCTGACGTTGCCACCGCTTTCAACCATCTGGTTGGTGAGGGAGGGTGAATGACGCTACTCAGAGCCGGGAATTCCGCGCCTTATGGCTCGTACTACGATGGGAAAGGCGTGAATTTCACCCTGTTTTCCGCCAATGCCCATAAAATCGAACTGTGTGTGTTCGACGAGCACGGGCACGAGCTACGTTACGACTTACCCGTACGCACCGGTGACATCTGGCACGGGTATTTACCTGATGCCAAGCCGGGTTTGAAATACGGTTATCGTGTGCATGGGCCGTGGGATCCGCAAAACGGCCATCGTTTTAACCCTGCAAAACTGCTGTTAGATCCTTGTGCCCGCGTTGTGGTTGGCGGGGCTGCCGACCACCCTCATCTTCACGGTGGATATGACGAACCCAACCTGGAAGACAGCGGCCCACACATGGCGAAGTGCGTCGTGGTGCGGGATAAATTCGACTGGGAAGATGACGTACATCCGCGCACCCCATGGGGCGACACGGTTATTTATGAAGCGAATGTTCGTGGCCTGACCTTGCTTCATCCAGCCATTCCTGAAGAACAGCGTGGCACTTTTGCGGCGTTGGGTCATCCGGTGATGATTAACTATTTCAAACGATTAGGTATTACAGCGCTTGAATTGCTGCCGGTGGCACATTTTGTTACTGAGCCACGCATCGCCCATTTAGGGCTAAGCAATTATTGGGGCTACAACCCGCGTGCGCTGTACGCCGCCGAAGGTTACTACGCGGTAAATCAGGATCCGCTGATGGCCGCCAATGAACTACGTGGCGCCGTAAAAGCACTGCACGAAGCGGGTATTGAGGTGATCCTCGATATTGTCCTGAACCACAGTGCTGAGTTGGATCGCGATGGCCCAACCCTCTCCCTAAGCGGAATCGACAACCGTAGCTATTATTGGTTAATGGAAAACGGTGATTACCAGAACTGGACAGGTTGCGGCAACACGTTGAATTTGAGCACTCCCGGCGTAGTCGCCCAGATAGTGGATTGCCTCCGTTATTGGGTGGATAGCTGCCATATCGATGGTTTTCGCTTTGATTTAGCTTCAATAATGGGACGTACCCCAGAATTCCGCCAGGATGCGCCGCTGTTTGAAGCGATCAAAAATGATCCTGTTTTGTCGCAGATAAAGCTGATTGCTGAACCGTGGGATATCGGTCCGGGTGGATACCAGGTCGGTAACTATCCACCTCTATTTGCAGAATGGAATGATCATTTTCGCGATGGCATGCGACGTTTCTGGTTACAACAGGATTTATCGTTGGGGGGATTTGCTTGCCGCTTTGCCGGTTCCAGCGATGTTTATCGTCGTGGAGAACGCAAGCCTTCAACTAGCATCAATTTAATCACGGCCCATGACGGCTTCACGTTGCGCGATTGTGTCAGCTTTAACCATAAACACAATGAAGCGAACGGTGAAGACAACCGTGATGGCACGCAAAATAACTACAGTAATAATTACGGCTTTGAAGGGATTGAAGCCTCACTGAATATCAAAGAGCGGCGGCGCGACAGTGTTCATGCCTTGCTCACATTGTTGCTGCTTTCTCAGGGTACGCCGATGCTTTTGGCGGGTGACGAACATGGTCATAGCCAGCACGGTAACAACAATGCCTATTGTCAGGACAACCAACTGACCTGGCTTGACTGGGAACACTGCAACGATGGTTTAACCACATTTACCGCGGCATTGATTCATCTACGCAAGACGATTCCGGCATTAACCCGAAACGCCTGGTGGGAGGACGGTGATGAGAATGTCCGTTGGTGGAATAAAGAGGCTCAGCCTCTTAACGCTGACGAGTGGGAAAAAGGCATTCATCGCCTTCAAATCCAGCTTTCTGAACGTTGGCTCATTACGATCAACGCTACCGAAGAAGTGGCTGAAATAGTACTACCCGAAGGGGAGTGGCGCGCCATTCCTCCGTTTGCCGGTGAGGACAACCCGGTGGTGATGGCTGTATGGCATGGTCCTGCGCACGGAGTCTGCGTTTTCCAGAAGTCATAGAAAAGGAGTCAGTCATGGTTAGGCTTGATAAGAATGATCCTCTGATGTTGGCAAGGCAACTGCCAAATAAATCTGTAGCCCTGATTTTGGCTGGTGGGCGCGGTACTCGATTGAAAGATTTAACCTCAACGCGTGCCAAGCCTGCCGTCCACTTTGGCGGTAAGTTTCGAATCATCGATTTTGCGCTATCGAATTGTATTAACTCGGGTATCCGTCGCATTGGCGTGATTACCCAATATCAGTCGCACACGCTGGTGCAACATATTCAGCGTGGCTGGTCTTTCTTCAGCGAAGAGATGAACGAGTTTGTTGATTTGCTCCCGGCACAGCAGCGCGTACACGGTGAAAACTGGTATCGCGGCACGGCGGATGCGGTCACGCAAAACCTCGATATTATTCGTCGCTACAAAGCTGAGTATGTCGTCATTCTCGCGGGTGACCATATCTACAAGCAAGACTACTCGCGTATGTTAATTGACCATGTGGAAAAAGGTGCGCGCTGTACAGTGGCGTGTATGCCTGTTCCGCTACATGAGGCCTCAGCATTTGGTGTCATGGCGGTTGATAACGAAGAGAAAATCATTGAATTCGTTGAAAAACCGGCGAATCCACCGTCGATGCCTGGTGACGATTCTAAAGCGCTTGCCAGCATGGGGATTTACGTCTTCGACGCCGATTACCTTTACGAACTGCTGGAAGCTGACGACAAAGACGAGTCCTCAAGCCATGATTTCGGAAAAGATATCATCCCTTATGTCATGAAATCTGGTGTTGCTTTTGCTCATCCATTCCCGCTTTCGTGCGTGCAGTCTGATCCCAATGCAGAGCCTTACTGGCGCGATGTGGGGACGCTGGAAGCTTACTGGAAAGCGAACCTCGATCTCGCCTCGGTGACCCCAGAACTGGATATGTACGACCAGGAATGGCCGATCCGCACCCACATGGAACCGTTGCCGCCCGCGAAATTTGTGCAAGACCGCTCCGGTAGCCACGGTATGACGCTGAACTCTTTGGTTTCCGGTGGCTGCATTATTTCTGGCTCGGTGGTGGTGCAGTCGGTGCTGTTCCCACGCGTGCGCGTTAATTCGTTTTGCAACATTGACTCTTCAGTATTGCTGCCAGATGTGCAAGTCGGGCGCTCTTGCCGCTTGCGCCGTTGCATTATCGATCGCGCCTGCGTCATTCCTGAGGGCATGGTCATAGGGGAAAATGCCGAGGAAGATTCACACCGTTTCTACCGTTCTGAAGAAGGTATTGTGCTGGTGACGCGGGAGATGCTGGCCAAATTGGTTTGAGGGTATCTGAGGAAGGGATTGACCCACGCTTGGCGCGCCTGAGGTTTAATTAAATTGAGCGCCACGACTTTCCATACGGGAGCGAGAATGCAGGTCTTACATGTTTGTTCTGAAATTTTTCCACTGCTGAAAACAGGTGGTTTGGCGGATGTGATTGGTGCGCTGCCTGCGGCGCAAATCGCAGACGGCGTAGAGACGCGAGTTTTGCTGCCCGCTTTCCCTGACATTCGTCGTGGCATTGTTGATGCGCAAGTTGTCGCCCATCGCGTCACCTTCGCGGGTCATATGACTTTGTTATATGGCCACTTCAACGGCGTGGGGATTTACCTGATTGACGCTCCACATTTATACGACCGCCCGGGCAGCCCTTATCACGATACTAATCAGTTTGCTTACACCGACAACGTGCAGAGATTTGCACTTTTGGGATGGGTAGGGGCTGAGTTGGCATGTGGCCTCGATCCCTTCTGGCATCCGGATATTGTGCATGCGCATGACTGGCATGCGGGCCTGGTGCCAGCGTATCTGGAAGCGCGGGGGCGGCCGGCAAAGTCAGTATTTACCGTACACAATTTGGCCTATCAGGGGATGTTTTTCGCTCATCATATGAATGAAATTGACCTGCCATGGTCGTTCTATGACATGAACGGTCTGGAGTTTAAAGGTCAAATTTCGTTCTTGAAAGCGGGTCTTTATTATGCTGATCATATTACGGCGGTCAGCCCAACTTACGCTCGTGAGATAACCGAACCGCAATTTGCGTACGGTATGGAAGGGCTGTTGCGTCAACGTCACCGGGAGGGACGGTTGTCCGGCATCCTTAATGGTGTGGACGATAAAATTTGGGATCCGGCACACGACTTACTTTTGTCGTCTCGCTACACCCGCGACTCCCTGGAAGAAAAGGCGGAGAACAAACGTCAGTTGCAGGTAGCAATGGGGCTGAAAGTTAACGAAAAAGCGCTGCTGTTTGCTGTGGTGAGCCGTTTAACCAGCCAGAAAGGGTTGGATTTAGTACTCGAAGCGTTGCCGGGTTTACTCGAGCAAGGCGGGCAACTGGCCTTACTGGGCGCGGGCGATTCCGTGATGCAGGAAGGTTTCCTTGCCGCTGCCGCAGAACATCCAGGACAAGTGGGCGTTCAAATCGGTTATCACGAAGCTTTCTCGCACCGGATTATGGGCGGGGCTGATGTGATACTAGTGCCAAGCCGTTTTGAACCTTGTGGTTTAACACAACTGTATGGTCTGAAGTACGGCACTTTGCCGCTGGTGCGGCGCACGGGTGGGCTTGCAGATACGGTTTCTGATAGCTCGCTGGAAAATCTGGCTGACGGTATCGCCAGTGGATTTGTATTTGAGGACAGTAATGCCTGGTCGCTGCTAAGAGCGATTAGGCGTGCTTTCGTGTTGTGGTCCCGCCCGTCGTTGTGGAGATTTGTTCAACGCCAGGCGATGGGCATGGATTTTAGCTGGCAGGTGGCGGCGCATTCTTACCGTGATCTGTACCAACGTTTGTTGTAGCCATCCACCAGGAATCACTGATATGAACGCACCTTTTTCCTATGCATCACCCACGCTGAGTATCGAGGCTTTAAAGCACTCCATTGCTTATAAGCTGATGTTTACGGTTGGGAAAGACCCCGCTATCGCCAACAAGCATGAATGGCTGAACGCCACATTATTTGCGGTTCGCGATCGCCTGGTTGAACGCTGGTTGCGATCTAACCGAGCTCAACTTTCCCAGGAAGTTCGTCAGGTTTATTATCTGTCGATGGAGTTTTTGATTGGCCGTACGCTATCTAACGCACTGCTTTCATTAGGCATTTATGAAGATGTGAAAAATGCGCTGGAAGAGATGGGGTTGGACCTCGAAGAGTTGATTGACGAAGAGAACGACCCCGGCCTCGGCAATGGCGGTCTCGGGCGTCTCGCCGCCTGTTTCCTCGACTCACTAGCGACACTCGGTTTACCTGGCCGTGGTTACGGTATTCGCTACGACTACGGCATGTTTAAACAGAACATTGTTGACGGTCGCCAGAAAGAGTCTCCGGACTACTGGCTCGAATACGGCAACCCTTGGGAGTTCAAGCGCCACAACACGCGCTACAAAGTTCGCTTTGGCGGGCGTGTTCAAATGGAAGCTAAAAAATTCCGTTGGGTAGAAACTGAAGAAATTTTGGCGGTAGCGTATGACCAGATAATCCCAGGTTACGATACCGATGCCACTAACACGCTGCGCTTGTGGAATGCGCAGGCGAGCAGCGAAATTAACCTCGGTAAATTTAACCAGGGCGACTATTTCGCGGCGGTAGAAGACAAAAACCATTCAGAAAACGTCTCGCGTGTACTCTATCCGGATGATTCGACCTATTCAGGCCGCGAGCTGCGTTTGCGTCAGGAA
>DATERH010000022.1:0-7145 GCA_035271785.1 Buttiauxella sp. | reverse complement strand
AGGCAAAGGCAAGCTGACTTACACCGGTTCTTTGGGTGAAGTTATGCAGGAGTCTATCCAGGCTGCGTTGACCGTGGTGCGTGCGCGTGCAGAGAAATTGGGTATCAATCCTGATTTCTACGAAAAACGCGATATCCATGTTCACGTACCGGAAGGCGCAACGCCGAAAGACGGCCCAAGTGCAGGTATTGCGATGTGTACTGCGCTGGTATCTTGCCTGACAGGTAACCCTGTACGTGCAAATGTGGCAATGACCGGTGAAATCACGCTGCGTGGTCAGGTTCTGCCAATCGGCGGTTTAAAAGAAAAACTGCTGGCGGCACACCGTGGTGGTATCAAAACAGTTCTGATTCCGGATGAAAATAAACGTGACCTGGAAGAGATTCCTGACAATGTTATTGCTGACCTGGATATCCATCCGGTGAAGCGCATCGAGGAAGTTCTGGCACTCGCATTGCAGAACGAACCCTACGGAATGCAGGTTGTAACCACAAAATAGTGACCTAACGCATATTTGGTCAATAAAATAAGAGCTGGTTGGTGAATTGTCACTTGCCAGCTTTTTTTTGTATCGCTACTTTAGACTGCTGCTGAGTCATGTCATTTACAACGGGTGTTGTAAGGGCATGACAGGCCTGATATAACTGCTGCGCGGTCGCACTTTGAAGGATATCCGGTGCGATATAAATTATAAAGAGAGGAAGAGAAGAGTGAACAAATCTCAACTGATAGACAAAATTGCCGCAGGTGCTGATATTTCTAAAGCCGCGGCTGGACGTGCATTAGACGCTGTGATTGCTTCTGTTACAGAGTCTCTGCAGTCAGGGGAAGACGTGGCACTGGTTGGCTTTGGAACCTTTGCTGTTCGTGAACGTGCTGCCCGTACCGGCCGTAACCCACAAACAGGTAAAGAAATCACCATCGCTGCTGCCAAAGTACCCGGTTTCCGTGCGGGTAAAGCGCTGAAAGAAGCTGTGAACTGATTTATCGTCCGATTTTTAGGGCTAGACAAGTCAGAGTTAGGTCAGGGCGCATCGTTAGATGTGCCTTTTTTTATGCCTCATTACTAATTTTGCGCATGTTTGATGATTTGAACCCATTTTCTTGTCACAATACCCCCTTGCACGCAGCGGCACAGCAGTACGCATATTCAGGGATGCCCATTTAGCGACTGCGCTGGGTTTACCATTCACACTACAGTGGAGTGTTGTTACACCATGATGGACAATTTACGTACGGCGGCAAATAGCCTCGTAATCAAGATAATTTTCGGCATCATTATCGTGTCATTCATTTTGACTGGCGTGAGTGGCTACCTGATTGGCGGTAGCGCCAACTACGCCGCAAAAGTGAATGGTCAAGAAATTAGCCGTGGTCAGTTTGAAAACGCCGTTGCCAGCGAACGTAATCGCCAACAGCAGCAACTCGGTGAACAGTTCTCTGTACTGGCAGGCAACGAAGGTTACATTAAGCAGATGCGCCAGCAGGTACTGTCGCGCATGGTTGATGAAGCGTTAATGGATCAATATGCCAAACATCTTGGCCTTGGTATCAGCGACGAACAAATCAAACAAGCTATCTTTAAAGAAACCGCTTTCCAGAATAACGGTAAGTTTGATAACGCGCGTTATTCCTCCATCCTCAACAACATGGGGATGACACCCGATCAATACGCAAATGCACTTCGTAATCAGCTGACCACTCAGCAGCTGATTAGCGCAGTGGTTGGCACCGATTTCATGCTGACCGGTGAAACCGATGAGCTGGCAGCCCTGGTGTCACAGCAACGTGTGGTTCGTGAAGCTACGATCGATGTGAACGCACTGGCTGCGAAGCAAGAAGTTACCGAGCAGGAAATTAACTCCAGCTACGAACAAAACAAAAACAACTACATCGCCCCTGAGCAATTCCGAGTCAGCTACATCATGCTTGATGCGGCTTCTCAGAAAGTTGAAGTCGCTGATGCTGATATCCAGTCATACTATGACCAACATCAGGATGAGTTCACCCAACCTCAGCGTAACCGCTACAGCGTGATTCAAACCAAAACTGAAGCTGAAGCTAAAGCGATTCTTGACGAGCTGAGCAAAGGTGCTGACTTTGCTGCACTGGCTAAAGAAAAATCTGCTGACATCATCTCTGCCCGCAATGGTGGTGATATGGGCTGGCTGGAACCAGGTACAACGCCGGACGAGCTGAAAAGCGCAGGCCTGAAAGATAAAGGCCAACTTTCTGGCGTGATCAAATCTTCTGTCGGTTTCCTGGTGGTTCGTCTGGACGACGTAACACCTGCGCAAACCAAACCGCTGTCTGAAGTTAAAGATGCGATTGCAGCGAAAGTGAAACAAGAGAAAGCGGTTGATGCTTACTATGCGCTGCAACAGAAAGTCAGCGACGCGGCAAGTAACGATAACGAATCGCTGGTAAGTGCTGAAAAAGTGGCTGGCGTTAAAGCCTCTGAGACCGCTTGGTTTGGTCACGATAACTTACCAGCCGAACTGAACTTCAAACCGGTTTCAGATGCTATTTTCAATGGTGGTCTGGTCGGCGCTAATGGTACGCCAGGCAGC
Source organism: Buttiauxella sp. (assembly GCA_035271785.1). Taxonomy (GTDB): domain Bacteria; phylum Pseudomonadota; class Gammaproteobacteria; order Enterobacterales; family Enterobacteriaceae; genus Buttiauxella. Next base: position 4,575 of record DATERH010000022.1, on the reverse strand, counting down.
AACTCAGACATCATCACTGTTGATGGTGATCGTGCTTTCGTGGTGCGTGTAGCAGAACATAAAGCTGAATCTATTAAACCGTTAACCGAAGTTCGTGATCAGGTTATTGCGCGGGTTAAACATCAGAAAGCTGAGCAGCAAGCGAAGCTGGATGCTGACAAATTGCTGAACACGCTGAAGCTTGGCAAAGGCACTGAAGCACTGAAAGCCGCAGGCTTAAGCTTCGGTTCTGCAAAAACGCTGACTCGTTCTGGCCAGGACCCAATCAGCCAGGTGGCTTTCACTTTGCCATTACCGGCTAAAGACAAGCCTTCCTTCGGCGTGGCTAACGACATGCAAGGTAACGTTGTTCTGTTAGCGGTGGATGAAGTTAAACCAGGTGATATGCCAGCAGACCAGAAGAAAGCAATGGTTCAAGGTATCACCCAGAACAATGCCCAAATTGCTTTCGAAGCGTTGATGACCAATCTGCGTAAAGAAGCCAAAATTAAGATGGGCGACAGCATCGAACAGCAGTAACGTTCTTCGGCGTTGCTCGCACCCCACTGCAACGCTCTGCAACATTCAAAGGCCGCTTTCGCGGCCTTTTCCACATTTGAAGATTGCCATTTGTCCCCGTTTTTTTCTCCCGCTAAGGTGACTTTGCTGTCAACACACAAGGAGGAACAGCATGAAACCTGGAATTAAAAGTGGAATAAAAGCAGTCTGCATAGCCGTAGCATTTATCGGTGCCAGCGCGTGTTCTCTGGCAACAGCCGCTCCGGCTGCCATCAAAGGTGAGGCTGCCCAGCAACACAGCGATAAAACCCCTGCCACACCCGTTACCACGGCGAAGCAAGCTGATGCTGACGATGGCGTCGTAAGTATTAACACCGCCAGTGCAGAAGTGCTGGCGCAGACGATGAACGGTGTGGGGCTGAAAAAGGCTCAGTCGATTGTGAGCTATCGTGAAGAATACGGCCCGTTCAAGGCGCTTGAGCAATTACAGGAGGTGCCAGGAATTGGCAGTGCGTTGGTAGAACGCAATCTGTCTCGCATTAAGCTGTGACGCATTAGCCCGTAACTCGCATACGCTAAAAAGTTTGCTATGCTCAATGACAGGTCATACCAGTTTGGTGTGGCCTGTTTACCTCACCTGATGACCAAAACTAAAAATAGGGTTTTAGAGCTATGCAAACACAAATCAAAGTTCGGGGTTACCATATTGATTTCTATCAGCATGTTAACAACGCCCGCTACCTTGAGTTCCTTGAAGAAGCCCGTTGGGAAGGGCTGGAAAGTACAGCCGGTTTCCAGTGGATGACGGACCACAACATCGCGTTCATCGTGGTAAATATCAATATTAACTATCGCCGTCCGGCGGTGCTCGGCGATTTATTGCGCATTGAAAGCACCTTGCAGCAACTCAACGGCAAAAGCGGCGTGTTAAGTCAGGTTGTAAAACTTGAGCCAGAAGGTGAGATTGTGGCAGACGCGCTACTGACATTCGTGTGTATTGATTTGAAATCTCAGAAGTCGGTTCCGCTGGAAGGAGAACTGCGCGAGAAGTTAGTGCAGATGATGAAATAACAAGTTGGGCGTGGCAAAACCACGCCCACTGAATCACTTCAGACCTGTCTTCTTCTTCATGGCCGCCATCACTGCAGGTTTAGACGCCAGGTAATGGTTCAGCCCGTTAGCGCGCAGGTTGCAGGCAGCGCACTCACCACAGCCATCACCCTGAATGCCGTTGTAACAGGTCAGGGTATCTTTACGCACTAGATCCAGTTGCTGCCAATAATCTGCCAGCGCCCAGGTTTCTGCTTTATCCAGCCACATCAGTGGTGTCTCAAAACGAATATCTCGAGCCATACCGAGGCTGACTGCGTGATTCAAGGCCTTCACGAATTCATCGCGGCAATCCGGATAGCCTGAGAAGTCTGTCTCACACACGCCGGTAATGACGGCTTCAGCTTCAACCTGGTAGGCATAAATCGCGGTCAGCGTCAGGAACAGAATGTTGCGACCAGGTACGAAAGTGCTGGGAATCCCATTTTCGGAAGGATCGTAATTAGGCACTGGAATGCTGTCACGTGTCAGGCTGCTGACAGCCAACTCGTTCAGTAAGGTGACATCGAGGACTTTATGTGCACGAGCACCCAGTTTCAGCGCAAGCTCGCGGGCAACGTCAATCTCAGCACGGTGGCGCTGACCATAATCAAACGTTACACAGTGGACTTCATCATACTGTTCTAAAGCCTGAATCAGGCAGGTTGTGGAGTCCTGGCCACCACTAAAGACGACAACTGCACGTTTCATGTGTATTCCTGGTAAGTACGTAAAAATATATGGTATCCCTTATACCCGTCATACCTGAAGCTTCATCTTCGTTAGCTTCGTTCACGCACTCGAATCACTTGCTCTATTTAGTAAGCTCCTCGGGATTTGTTCACTTGCTGCCTTGATGCTAACGCCGCTCACTTAAGCCAATGAATGAGGGGAAACACCGGGATTTGGTTCCCGGAGGGACGCCAAACCCGGTGGTTGCCCCGGATATCTTGTTCTTAAACTATCGGTGTTAGCCTTGATCTAGCTTCAATTATTTAGGGTATGCATATTGGCTGCCCAGCATCTTCACACCATCGTCGGCGGTGGCAACCAGGCCTGGGTAAAATCGAACCAACCCCATGCGTTCAGTTCAATACCATTCACAGCGGGTGGTGCGCTAATTTGGTAACGGTAATTAAACAGTGGCGACACGATGGCATCGCGCATTAATGCACTGAACACTTCTTGCAAACTAATACTGCGGGCATTTTCATCTGGGTGGATTTGCACGGCATCGAGCGTCGCCTGCAAATGTGAGTACTGGCTTTCGGTGAGAACCGCAGGCCACAGCACATCGCTGCGTAACCACTGTTCCAGGGTGTAAACCGGCGCTTCGCCAATTAATCGGTCGCCCATCATTAAATCGGCTTTTGCTAACGCTTCACAACCGGTCCAGTTTTTTGCATCGTGGAAAATTAACGTTAATTCACAACCTAAATCAGAAAGATAAGTTTTAAGCTGTTGCGCCATCACGTGCAATTCAACCGGCAAATGATAAAGCAACGTCAATTGCGGTGGGAGTGTTACCGCGTCGCATTTTTCCCACTCGGGAATTTTCCAGCCGGGGATCATTTCATGGCTAGGCATAATCAGTGATTCATCGAGGGGCAGACTGGCTATCAACTGCTGCTGGTGGATGAGTTGCATCAGAAAGCGAGCCTGCTCTGGTGTCAAATTGTGGTTCTGCTTTACCGCCAGATAACAAAAGCCAAGGCTGATGCTATTACTGACTGGACGCAGATGCACCAGTTCATCTTGCTGGCCAATGGCAATTTGTACCGGATGGCGGCAACTTGTGCCCAGTTCGGTGTCGAACAGTTGTGGGGTTATCCAGTATTCCACCGCTTTGAGTAGCGGATGGCCGAGATGGTAAGACTCAAAGCTCTCGATACGTACCAGATTCGCTTTAAAGCTGTTAATGCGAAATGGCCCGCAACCAATTTGTGTATCTTCCGGATGCGCCAGACGGCTGCAATAACTTGCCAGCCGATGAGCCAACCAGTAATCGGGGTTGTGCAGCACAAAACGGATGCACTGCGCATGGGCAAGCTCAATACTTTTCACACTGACGAACAAACGCCGCATCGCCGGGAGCGCCAACAGCATCATTAAACGTTGCTGTAGCTGCGTGCTTTCCACCGGCTCGCCATTGTGCCAGTGAAGTGTGGAGCGAATAAAAAAGTACCAGTTCAGACCGTCTTCTGAGACTTGCCAATGGTGAGCCAGATCAGGTTGCGGAAGTTCGTTCGATGAGGTGAAACGGGTGAGACCTGCAAAAATTTGCCCTGCCAAATGCTGTTCGGCACGGCCCGGCAGAAAACCCGGTTGCAATGTTTCTAGCGGACGATAATAGGGAATACGCAGCGTCGGCGTATCATTTTGCCATTGCCCACCCAGAAACGGTTGCAGCAACTGGCGCAGTTGTTCCGGTGCAATTTGCGCCAATTCAAACGCATTTTGGTGCTGCCCTTTGTGCAACACTTGTTCCATCATTCCTGAACGAACGCTTTCTGGCGTCACCAGAAAGGCGAGTGTTCCCCGTTTCCCTCGCCCTGACTGCGCCTGCCAGGTTAACCACCCCGCATCTTGCAGTTGGTGGAGCACTGTTCTCACATGACGTTCACTGCAAAAACAGCGAGCGGCCAAATCGGCGATGGTCACGTGTTGTGTTTCACCAGAGGAAGGTTGCCACAAACGTTGAAACTGATTGAGTCGATTTAACAGACGCATAGTGTTACCTGCAGTGAGAATGCTAACGGGTGTAAACCCGGAACAATTTTCAAAAAGTATTCACTATTAGTTCCGTATATGCCAGGGGATACTGCCAACTCTCGAACGGCTTTGGATCAAATCTTCACAAATCGGAGTGAACATGGCTCGTCTGGCTGCATTTGATATGGATGGTACGCTGCTAATGCCCAATCACCATCTGGGTGAAGAAACGCTGCGTACCCTGAACCGTCTGCGTGAAGAGCGCCAGATGACTCT
>DATERH010000021.1:0-10798 GCA_035271785.1 Buttiauxella sp. | reverse complement strand
GGATCAATCTGATAGAGGGAATTTCCGGCTTTGATATCGCCGCCTTCAACAAAGTTGCGCTTTAGGATGATACCGCTCACCTGCGGGCGAACTTCAGCGACACGAAAAGCGTCGGTACGCCCTGGAAGTTCAGTCGTCACAGCCAATGGGGCTGATTTAACGGTATACACATTGACTTGTGGTGTTGTCGCTTGCGCCTTTGCCTCACCGTTATCATTACAACCCGTTAATATGCCCGCCGCGAATAAAAGCACGGTAGGCAGGAGGATGAACTCGCCATTTTTCTTCATTACTATTCCTTAAAGCATGATTCCTGGAGTAAAAACTTGCAGCCAGTGGAGGAGTGAGAAAACCACCAGCAACGTATTCTGGTTATTTCGCCTTTCCGAAGAAGCGACTGATCACGACAAAGAACACCGGGACAAAAAAGATCGCCAACAGCGTGGCAGAAACCATGCCGCCCATAACCCCCGTACCCACAGCATTCTGTGCACCACTCCCCGCACCACTGCTGATAACCAGCGGCATCACGCCGAGAATAAATGCCAGAGATGTCATGAGGATCGGGCGCAAACGCATCCTCACCGCGTCGAGAGTGGCCTCGATCAACCCTTTGCCTTCTTTATCCATCAGGTCTTTGGCGAACTCGACGATAAGAATCGCGTTTTTGGCCGAAAGCCCAATAGTGGTCAGTAGCCCAACCTGGAAATACACATCGTTATTCAAACCACACAGTTTGGCGGCAAGGAGTGCGCCGACCACACCCAGCGGCACTACCAACATCACAGAGAAAGGAATTGACCAGCTCTCATAGAGCGCAGCCAGACATAAGAAGACCACTAACAGGGAGATGGCATACAGTGCAGGTGCCTGATTTCCGGACAAACGCTCCTGGTAAGACATTCCCGTCCAGTCAAAGCCAATACCGGTTGGTAATTTCGACGCTAATTCTTCCATCAGGAGCATCGCCTCACCGGTACTTTTGCCTGGTGTTGCTTCACCGAGGATCTCCATAGATGGCAGGCCGTTATAACGCTCAAGACGTGGGGAGCCAAAAATCCAGTGCGCGCTGGCAAACGAGGAAAATGGCACCATTTGCCCACTGCTTCCGCGCACATACCAACTGTTAATGTCCTCCGGCAACATACGGTTCGCCGCCCGCCCCTGGAGGTAGACTTTTTTCACGCGACCATGATCGATAAAGTCATTGACGTAAGTGCTGCCAAGTCCAGAGGCAATAGTCTGGTTAATATCGGAAATGCTTACGCCCAGCGACTGCGCTTTTTCTTGATCAATTTCGAGTTTAAATTGCGGTGTATCCTCCAGCCCGTTTGGCCGAACACGCACCAGTAAATCAGGACGTTTGGCGATATCTCCTAGCAACTGGTTTCGCGCCTGGGTCAGTGTTTTGTGACCCAAACTTGCCTGGTCGAGTAATTCAAAATCGAAGCCGGTGGCGGTACCTAGTTCAGTAATCGCAGGCAGGTTAAACGCGAAAACCATACCGTCACGAATTTGGCTAAACGCGCGCGTGGCTCGCCCGACGATGGCAGTCACTTCGTTCTCTTTACCCGGCCGTTTATCCCATTCCTTCAGGCGAACAAACGCCAGACCATTGTTTTGACCTTTACCGCTGAAGCTGAACCCGTTAACAGTAAATACCGATTCAACGTTGGCGGATTCTTTCGTCAAATAGTATTCGGTAATCTGGTCCATGATTTTCTCGGTTCTGGCCTGCGTTGCCCCTGCGGGTAACGTCACCATGGTGAGAAAAACACCCTGATCTTCTTCGGGCAAAAATGAGGTGGGTAAATGAAGGAACAACGCGACCATACCAGCAACGATCAGCACATAAAGCGCCATATAGCGCCCGGTGCGACGCAAAATCTGTTTCACGCTATCCGTGTAATGCTGTGTGCTTTGCTCAAAGCGGGCATTAAACCAACCGAGCAAACCGGTCGTTTTACCATGGCTTCCTTTAGCAATCGGCTTCAGTAATGTGGCGCATAAAGCGGGGGTCAGAATCAGCGCGACCAGCACGGATAGCACCATCGCCGAAACAATTGTGATGGAGAACTGGCGGTAGATAACACCGGTAGAACCACCGAAAAATGCCATCGGAATAAACACCGCCGACAACACCATCGCAATCCCGACCAGTGCCCCCTGAATTTGCCCCATCGATTTCTGCGTCGCTTCCTTCGGCCCTATCCCCTCCTCTGCCATCACGCGTTCAACGTTTTCCACTACCACGATGGCATCATCCACCAGCAAACCTATCGCCAGTACCATGCCGAACATCGTTAAGGTGTTAATCGAGTAACCGAAGGCGGCAAGGATCGAGAAAGTCCCCAACAACACAACGGGCACGGCAATAGTTGGAATCAGCGTGGCACGGAAGTTTTGCAAAAACAGATACATCACCAGGAACACCAGTACGATGGCTTCGAGCAATGTTTTGAAAACTTCACGAATAGAGATTTTAACGAACGGCGTGGTGTCGTAGGTATAGACCACATTCAAGCCGTGTGGGAAATAGGATTGCAGACGGCCCATTTGTGCCTGCACCGCTTTTGCGGTATCCAGCGCATTCGCACCCGTGGCTAATTTAATCCCCAAACCTGCGGCGGGTTTCCCGTTATAGCGGGCGATAACGTTATAGTTTTCCCCACCCAGTTCAATGCGCGCAACATCGTGTAATTCGACTTTGGCACCGTCAGGATTCACTTTAAGTAAAATGTGGCCGAACTGTTCAGGGTCACGCAGACGAGTCTGAGCAATAATAGAAGCATTCAACTGCTGCCCAGCAATGGCAGGCGTACCGCCGAGTTGGCCTGCGGCAACCTGTGCATTTTGAGTTTTAATCTGGTTAATCACCTCCAGCGTGGTTAACTGATATTTATTGAGCTTGTTCGGGTCAAGCCAGATGCGCATCGCGTACTGCGCGCCGAACAGTTGTACGTCCCCAACCCCCGCCGTGCGGCTAATCGGATCTTTGATATTCGAGGAAATATAGTCGGCAATATCATCCTGGCTCATGTTGCCATCCTGAGAGATAAAACCGGCAACCATCAGGAAACTACTGGAGGATTTTTTAACACTGATCCCCTGTTGCTGCACTTCTTGTGGCAACAGCGGCATCGCGAGCTGAAGTTTATTTTGCACCTGTACCTGAGCAATATCCGGATCGGTCCCTGACTTAAACGTCAATGACACAGACACGCTACCGGAAGCATCGCTGGTTGATGACATGTACATCAGGTTATCCAGACCATTCATGTTCTGCTCAATGACCTGTGTCACCGTATCCTGAACGGTACTGGCATCGGCACCCGGGTATGTTGCGTTAATGGCAACCGCGGGCGGGGCAATTGTCGGGTATTGCGCCACGGGCAAATTGATGATGGAGAGCACTCCCGCCAGCATCAAAATGATCGCCAACACCCAGGCAAATATGGGGCGCTCGATAAAAAACTTCGCCATCTAAAAATTTCCCTATTAAAGGTCTAACTCTGAATGGATATAGAGACCGCCAGTTTACCAGAGGGTTTTACGATTAATTATTCACGCCTGTATGTATAAGCTCATATTCCTGCGCTGGACATCGGGAAATTTAAAGCACACAATAACTGGCGTTTTAAGCAGATACACAAGCATTAGAAAAATAATATTTAAAACTGTTAACCCCTGTAACCATTATCGACAAAGAGTTTATTTTCATGGCGAGAAAAACAAAAATAGAAGCGTTAAAAACGCGCCAACATCTGATTGATGTCGCTATCACACTATTTGCTAAAAATGGCGTATCCACCACCACACTTACCGATATCGCTGATGCAGCAGGATTGACCCGTGGCGCGATTTACTGGCACTTTGACAGTAAAGTCTCATTATTTAATGAAATCTGGAATATCCAGCCGTACATCCCACAGGATATAAGACGAAAAATTAAGTCGCAAAATCAGAATGATGAATTAGCTTTATTACGCGAAGTGATGATTGAAACTTTGAGATTCATTTCCACTGACCGCCGACAACATGAATTATTACAAATCCTTTATCATAGCTGTGAATTCAATGGGGAAATGTATACAGAACAAGAAATAAGAGAACGGTATTGGTTTAATCGGGAAAGGGTAAAAAAATCATTGCGCAGTTGTATTTCAAAAGGGCAAATTCCAGTTAATACTAATGTTGAATTAATGATAACTATCATGCATGGTTATTTTAGTGGCATCATAAAAAACTGGCTGTTGCAGCCGGAGAATCTCAATCTTTATGAACAAGCACCTGACGTGGTGGATAATCTGTTAGTGATGTTAACAAATACGGCATAGTAAAAGGGCAATGGTGTTATCCACTACCCTTCCATAACTACAAATCTTCGAACGTTCCCAACCGATAACCGCGTTCTGCTATCGCGTATTTAAGCGCTGCACAAGTTAATACATCCAGTTCAGCCAGCCGTGGATAACAGTACTTGCTGGCAAGAATAGTGTTATCGATAAACGAAGGATGGCACATCACCTCTAACGATTTTTCACCTCGAACCATAGATCTTTCCAGGGTGTCGAGGAACAACGATTCCGTTATTTGCTCACCATAAAAGCCGCTGTCAAAACCTTGGGTAGTTTTAACTTCATGTTGCTCAATCTCACCCATTTTTGCCGCATCGTAGTCAAAGCGCACTGGAATGCCTTTCGCCTTAGCAAAAGCTTCAACGATGGGAAAGATCTGTGGAATCATATGCACATGATGGTGGCTGTCAATATGCGTTGGCGCGCGGCCAAATAATTCGACAAATCTCGCAAACTGGCACGCCAGTTCGTATTCAATTTCTGTCAGTGGTAACGTGTTTTCTTCCGCCCGTTGCCAAATCCATTTACCCAATTCGCCCTGTTCATCTGTAAGCCCCGGCATAGCCGATAACGGGCGCCCTAGCGTCAGCACAAAGTGCATGCCAATCGCCAGTCCAGGATGTTGAGTACTTAGCGCAACGGCATGTTCAATTCCCTGACCATTAACCATCGCAGTCGTCGACGTCACCACACCGTTGGTGAAGGCATCTATAATTCCGTAATTTTGCGCTTTGCAAAGCCCAAAATCGTCCGCGTTAACAATTAATAACTTATCCATTGTCGCCTCGGTAAGCTGCCTTCCCTGCTAAGGGAAGGCCTCAATACCCCTCAAACTTCAAGCTGCATGTGCGTTGGTTACGTTCAGTCACCCAAATCACTGACCCCAGTAAACTCATCGGGATTAGCCAGAGACTCCCGTCTCGCCTGCGGTCAGCCATCGGCTGGTCAAATTCGTTCCCGACGAATTTGTCGTTGACTTGCCGCCTTCCTACAACTCGAATGATGTTGGGTATAATTATTTAAGTGCAGCGATTGCCTGCGTAAAGTTGGGTAGATGGGTTTCGTGCGCGAGCAGCATGTCGCGAGCAATTTTCTCAGCATCTTTATCAGAATGGATGAGTGGGCTCAAGTTCAGTGCCAGTAACACATCGTTAAAATTACCGCTCAATGCCGCTTCGCTTGCTGCAACCTCAAAACCCTTGATGGTGTAAATCAGGCCCAGCACTTTTTCGTCAAAATGCGTGATGCGCGAACTCGGTGTTGCACCATCACGACCGATAGTACAGGTCATTTCGATAGCCCAGTCAGCCGGAATATTATCAACATGACCGTGATGTGGCACGTTAACGTAATGCTCACTTTGCTTGTCGTTATAGATGTCGCTGATCACTTCGCAAGCCGCGTCAGAATAGTAAGCCCCGCCACGCAGTTCCAGCTCTTTTGGTTTGACATTCAAAGCCGGATCTTTGTACAGCTCGAACAGTTGCTTTTCCACTTTCTGGACGACAGTAGCTCGCGCACCGCCTTTATAGAACTCACCCATTTCGATAGCCAACATCTCTTTTTGCTTGAAGTAGTAGAGTAAATAAGAGCACGGCAGCAGGCGCAGGGAGCGAATCAGGCCTTCGCTAAAGGGCAGGTCAAAGATGTTTTTCACAGAATTCGCGGTCAGCGTGCCGGACGCCACGCCATCCAGCAGTTCATCAAAGCGAGAAGTCCCGTTAACCAGCACATCTTTGATGAACACCATGTGGTTCAGACCGAACAAGTCGATATTCAATTCATCTTTTGGTTCGAGCTTCAACACATCTTTAATGAACATTTTCATGCCCACTGGGATGTTACATACACCGATGAATTTCTTGAAATCTGTGTGGCGATAAACCGCTTCTGTCACCATGCCGGCCGGGTTGGTGAAGTTAATCACCCAAGCATCAGGGCAGATTTCTTTCACATCGTTAATAATGTCAAAAATCACAGGAATTGTACGCAGGCCTTTAAACAAACCTCCTGCCCCGTTAGTTTCCTGGCCCAAATAGCCATAACTCAACGGAATTCGTTCATCAAGTTCACGGGCTTTCAGTTGGCCAACCCGCAATTGGGTGGTGACGAAGTCGGCATTCACCAGCGCTTCGCGACGATCGAGAGTTTTATACAGTGCAATTGGCACACCGGCGCGTTCAATCATACGCAAGCAAAGGTCAAAGATAATATCTTGTTTCTCTTTACCGGCCTCAACATCGACCAGCCATAATTCAGTAATCGGCAACTCTTCGTAACGTTTAATAAAACCTTCGAGTAATTCAGGGGTATAGCTGCTACCACCACCGATTGTAACGATTTTCAATTTTTTACTCATAAGGACTCCGATAACTATACCCGTCACTTTTCAAAATACCGAAGTGTTGATTGCATTTTGAAATCAGTTAGGCATATATAATATAGATAGGCATATAAATGTATTATTGAAGATTATAGACAACCCTCATTAATACACTCACAAAATATTAATACTCATCACTTAATTCTGTATAACTGTTTACGATAATGCTGTGGTGTAAATGACGTTAATTTTTTAAAGTTTTTAATAAACATACTGGCACTACTGTAACCTGACTCAAAAGCAATATCGGTGACAGAAAAGTTGGTGATCTCCAGTTGTTTCTTAGCGAAATCGATTCTTATCTCATTGATAATTTGCATTGGTGTTTTGCTGTAATGGCGTTGTGTCGCACGGGTTAAGTACTCTTGGGACTTACCGGACAACTCAACCATGTTCACTAACGCATTATCGCCGAACATTGATTTGCTATGCATCTGCTCAACTGTGTTTTTCAACCATCCAGGAATATCGCCCCCTGACTCGGATTCTCTATGATGGCGCAGACGATTCACTACGTAAAAAGTCACCATCTCAAGAAATTCATTAAACTCCCCCTGACGAAAGTTTAATGATGCCGTCACGGACTCAATATAAGTCAAAAATTCATTCTTAATTTGATAAACCTGTGAAGCAATAAAGCATGCTGGAAATAACGGTAAATAATGCTGCTCAAAAAAAGCTTTGCTGATACCGACATTCAGGATACGCGTTGCACCAAAATCATAAAAACTTTGATGGTAGGAGCCGAGTGGAATGAAAACAAAGCTCCCTCTTTCTAGCAACACCCGTTTACCGTTTATTTCCTGGTAGTAACGTCCTGTTAACACCACCGTGAACTCGTAATAATCATGTTGGTGTAGCCCGGAGACACTTTCGACTTTATTGTGGATGAACATGTGAAAATGTTGACCATCAAAAAGTTGACTCTCACGTGCGGTATTGATTTCCATACTAATTACCGGTGGCTGCATTAGGTACTCCAACTTATTTTATTTTTTCGTGTAGCTCAATAAGTTCTGTCACCAACTCACGGGCCAGCATAGAAGTCATCAGGTGATCCTGCGCATGAACCAGCACCAGGCTAACTTTGGTTTTACCTTCGCCCTGGTCACCTTCAATCAGTTTCGTTTGCACCAGGTGGGCTTCATTCAGTGCTTCACGAGACTGCCCCATCAATTCCCACGCTTTTTCAAAATCACCTGCTTTAGCAATTTTCAGCGCCGCATACGCAAGGCTGCGCGCCTGACCGGAATTGATGATTAAACCCATGACGACTTCTTCAAGATCGTTGGTATCGACTTCGGTATCTACTGCGTTATCTAAGTTAAACATCAAACTCTCTCCCGATACTTTTAAAGTGGCTGGGGATAGACCATTACCCCCAGCCCAAGATTTTCAGAATTTAAGATTAGAACTTCAATGCGTTAGCAATATCTTCTTCACTTTCCTCTTCTTCAATAACCGCCTGCGCTTTGTTCGACAGGATAACGAATGGCATGTAAACCATGGTCGCGACACCCAGGTTAAACAGCGCCACCAACAGAGCGGCGACACTACCGTTACTGTTAAAGAAGGCACCTAAGCCGGTCGGCATGGTCCACGGTGCCAGGTTGGTGACCGGTGGAATAATGCCAAGAGAGTAAGCTGCAAGCGTGATAGCGGCCAGAATCGGTTGAACCAGAACAAACGGGATAAACATAACCGGGTTCATGATGATTGGCAGACCGAACAGGATAGGTTCGTTAATCTGGAAGATGCCTGATGGCAGTGCCAGTTTCGCCACCTGACGGTGATCTGCACGGCGGGAAACCATGAAGATTGCGATAATCAGACCCAGTGTCGCACCAGACCCCCCCAACAGGATGTAGGAGTCGAGCATTGGTTTCGCCCAGAAGTGGAACTGTTTGCCCGCATCAAGCGCCGCTTGCACCGAACCATACTGGTTATAGATAGCGATGTTTTCCAGCGCCCATGGGGTCATGATGCCGTTGTCCAGCGCAGTAAGCGCCAGTGAACCATGTACACCAAAGAACCACAGCAGGGAGTTGAAAATCACATACGCCCAGCCCACTACCGCACCCATCGACGCCAGTGGCGTAGAGATGGAGTCCATAATGATCTGGTGGAAGTTGCTACCGTGATTGGCCAGCAACCAGGAAATAATCCCGAAAATAGACAGGATAATAAAACCTGGAATTAATGCAGAGAAAGAACGCGATACCGAAGTCGGTACGCTATCTGGCAAAGTAATAACCCAATTGCGACGGATAACAAACGTAAATAGCTCCGCAACAACCAAACCAATAACAATACCAGAAATAATATTCTGACCACCTAACCAGTTAGCCCCTACCGCATACGCTTCACCGACACTATAGGGTGTTACAGTCATAAATGCCGCAACGGATAATAAACCGGCTGCAAGTGGGTCAACTTTGCGTTCCTCAGCAAGCGCCATACCAATGAAAAAAGGAGCCATTAGCGACATAATACCCAATGTGCCGTTATACACATTGCCGCCAATGGCTTTTAACCCATTAAGGGTCTCAATGGTCGAGGGATCTAAGCGAATACCTAAGGAATAGAAAAAGGAACCGGCGCCAAAACTCAAAAAGACGTTATTGATTAATACAAACATGGCCCCGGCAAGGGTCAATGGCATTAATTTGATGAAACCATTTTTAATTGCGTTGACGTGCGGTTGCTTCCCAATTTTAACTGCGAAAGGAAGCAATATCTTTTCAAGTGAATCAATGACTTTACTCATTTGGAATATCCTTTATTGCCGCAAGATTCTTGCGGCCAGGTTGTGTAAGGTCGTTCTTTGACGGAAAAATAAAACAAAATAAAAGGTATATACCCAAAATAATTCGAGTTGTAGCAAGGCGAGCAGCCAACGCATCAACAACTTGAAGTATGACGGGTATAAAATTAACTGTTTGCTGCTGCCTTCTTGATCGACGCGACGGCTGCTTTAAGCACGCCTAATCCATCAATTTTGCCGTACATTGCCGAATCAATAACTTCGACAGTTTTACCCGGTAATACTTTTTGAATTTCTGGAAGCATGTAAGCAATTTGCGGCCCAAGTAACACCAAATCTGCATCCTGACCTTTTTCTGCTGCCAGTGTTTCAGGCCAGGCTTCAATAATTACCGGTACTTCATACTTCTCTGCTTGAGCCTTCATTTTTGATACAAGTAATGAAGTGGACATTCCAGCAGAGCAAAATAGGTAGATACGTTTCTTAGTCAAAATAGTTTCCTCACGTTGCAATAGCCTGCATGTCGGATATCAACACAACCCACACCTGCAAAAGCGAATCATCAGTAAGTTACGATTGTTTCTGGTTGAAAGAAGTATACGGCAACAATCTGGCGGGGAATAATATGCAGGAGTCAAAAATCGTCTCTCCTTGACCATCTGTTTTGATACCCTTCACATTTTGGGTAAATAATTCGCGCAAAGAAAAAAGCCCAAACAGAGTTTGGGCTTTGCGAAACTATCACACCAGGAATCAGTCGTAGGCATTCAACGTGCGCTGGCAAAGGGCTGAGCGCACACAATCTTGTTTGCCAAATCGGACGACACCGACCATATCATCTTCTTCAAAACGTGCCAGCGCATCGCTCAGGCCGGACTGAACACCGTGTGGTAAATCACATTGCGTGATATCGCCATTGACGATCACCGTCACGTTTTCCCCAAGACGCGTTAAAAACATTTTCATTTGCGTGCTCGTGACATTCTGCGCCTCATCCAGAATAACCACTGCATTTTCAAAGGTGCGTCCGCGCATATAAGCGAAAGGTGCAATTTCTACCTTACCGATTTCGGGACGCAGACAGTACTGCATGAAAGACGACCCTAACCGTCGCACCAGGATGTCATACACCGGGCGGAAGTAAGGAGCGAATTTTTCCGAAATATCCCCGGGTAAGAAGCCGAGATCTTCGTCAGCTTGCAGGACCGGGCGGGTAACAATTATCCTGTCGACATCCTTATGTATCAGGGCCTCAGCGGCTTTCGCCGCACTGATATACGTCTTGCCGCATCC
>DATERH010000020.1:0-6056 GCA_035271785.1 Buttiauxella sp. | reverse complement strand
TTTGAATGCTTTGACTAATTCTTCTTGTTTTGAGGAAATACGCATATGTCACCCATATTCAGGTCAACGAAGATAACATTACTATGCATTTAAATGAATTTTTATGCAAATGATTGGCTGGGTGAAAGCCTGAAATAATGTTATGAAAGAGGCAGATATTATCAAATTTTGTTATCGAGAAACATGCCTTCGTCACGACTCGAAAATAAGTTGGCAAGTAAACTAAATGTTATCAAAATGATGTTGTTTTGCTGCGCGGCGAGGGGTAATGTAACCGCCGTTGATGTGACAACATCAGGTTGTGACCGGGCGCTACGGCGTCGTTTCCACCTAGCGAGTAAATGCAGCAGTAACGTTTTAGGATTGCTCAACGTCGCATTCCTAAAGCGGGAAGATTGTAATTACCTCTTCTCTGGATTATGGTCGCCACCGCATGGAGTTACGGCACCTATTTGCTAACCATAATAAGGAGTTTAGGATGAAAGTTGCAGTCCTCGGCGCAGCAGGCGGTATTGGCCAGGCGCTTGCCCTTCTACTCAAGACCCAACTGCCTTCAGGTTCAGAACTCTCCCTGTACGATATTGCACCGGTAACCCCAGGTGTTGCAGTCGATCTGAGTCATATCCCTACCGATGTGAAAATCAAAGGTTTCTGCGGTGAAGACGCGACACCTGCACTGGTTGGTGCGGATGTGGTGCTGATCTCTGCTGGTGTAGCACGTAAACCAGGTATGGATCGTTCAGACCTGTTTAACGTCAACGCGGGAATCGTGAAGAATCTGGTTCAACAGATTGCTAAAACTTGCCCGAAAGCCTGTATTGGTATCATCACGAACCCTGTGAATACCACCGTTGCTATCGCTGCGGAAGTGCTGAAAAAAGCAGGTGTTTACGACAAAAACAAACTGTTTGGCGTGACCACGCTGGACATCATCCGCTCCAACACCTTTGTTGCGGAACTGAAAGGTAAACAGCCGACTGATATCGAAGTCCCTGTGATTGGCGGCCACTCCGGTGTGACTATTCTGCCACTGCTGTCTCAGATCCCGGGTGTTAGCTTTACCGAACAAGAAATTGCTGACCTGACTAAGCGTATCCAGAATGCGGGTACTGAAGTGGTAGAAGCTAAAGCGGGTGGCGGGTCTGCAACTCTGTCAATGGGCCAGGCTGCTGCACGCTTTGGTCTGTCACTGGTTCGCGCACTGCAAGGCGAAAGCAATGTAGTTGAATGTGCTTACGTTGAAGGGAATGGCGAGCATGCTCGTTTCTTCTCTCAACCATTGCTGCTGGGTAAAAACGGCATCGCAGAGCACAAATCTTACGGCAAACTGAGTGCTTTTGAGCACCAGGCGCTGGAAGGGATGCTTGATACCCTGAAGAAAGATATTACCCTTGGCGAAGAGTTTGTGAACAAGTAAACCCTGAGCTTAAGAGATAAAAAAACCGGAATTAATATTCCGGTTTTTTTTCGCCTGGGGTTGATCAGTTTGTCGCGGGATATTCCTGAATGGTCACTTGCAGCGTCAGCTTCTTATCATCACGCATGACTTCAACTGGAATAACAGAACCCGGTCGAATCTCCGCAACCTGGTCCATGGTGCCCAGAGCCGATATTGCAGTTTTGTGGTTCACCGAGATAATCACGTCGTTAACCAACAAGCCTGCTTTTGCCGCAGGGCCGTCAGGTGTCACTTCGTTGACAATGATCCCTTGAATTTGATCAATACCGGTGGCCGGGCCATGTAAAGGCGTAATCTCACGACCGCCAATCCCAATGTAACCACGAATCACACGTCCATCACGGATAAGCTTATCCATGATTTTGGTGGCGAGCTGAGTCGGGATTGCAAAGCCGATACCCTCAGGCGTTTCACCATCGTTACTTTTATCAAACGAGAGGGTGTTGATACCCATGAGCTCGCCCAACGAGTTAACCAATGCACCACCGGAGTTGCCATGATTGATTGAGGCATCCGTTTGCAAGAAAGACTGGCGACCAGATGGGCTCAAGCCGATACGTCCAGTGGCACTGATTATCCCCTGAGTAATAGTTTGCCCGAGGTTATACGGGTTACCTATCGCCATCACGATATCACCAATATGCGGCACACGCTTATTATTGATAGGGATGACTGGCAGGTTGGTGGCATTAATTTTCAATACAGCCAAATCGGTCAGGCTATCAGACCCCACGAGCAATGCTTCAAAAACACGACCATCTTGCAGAGCAACGATAATTTGCTCGGCATCATTAATGACGTGTTTGTTGGTTATAATGTAACCGCGCTCATCCATGATTACGCCGGAACCGAGAGTGCGAATTTCTAACTGGTTCTGGGTATTGCTGCCGGCACTGCGGTTATAAACATTTACCACAGAAGGCGCAGCACGGCGCACCGCCGAGTTATAGCTCTGCGGAGTTTCATGGGCACTGTCAAAATTCGATGGTGCTAAGGGGATAATTTTCTGGCGAAGCGTTGGTAAAGCTCCCAACAACAAACCCGCCACAATCAGGCCAATCACCACCGAGCGTAATATCTTCAGAAACATGTATTTGAGTTAGTCAATAAGAAACCGGAAGCAGGATAGCATGAGTTAATCGGACATCGTACCGCGATGTCCGATTACTGAGCAGATTAGCGCACTAACAGATAGATACTCTCTTCACCGCGCGCGACATGCAGTGCAATCACATCTGGTTTACTTTCAAGCACCTTACGCATTTCAGCAATGCTTGTGACTGGCGCACGGTTTACACCTATGATGAAATCATCTTTGTGCAACCCGGCCTGTGCGGCTGGCGTACCCTTTTCAACGCTATCGAGCTTGACGCCTTTAGTACCATTTTTTAACTGACCGTCGCTCAACGTCGCACCTTGCAAAGCAGGCATGATCAATTCTGCATTGGCAGAGGACGCGGTACTTTTATCCAGTGTCACGCTCACTTCCAACGGTTTCCCGTCACGCAGTAAGCCAAGTTTCACCACTGTCCCAGGTTCCGTAGTGGCGATTTTTGCGCGAAGCTCCGCAAAACTCCCTATGGTTTTACCGTTCAGACTGGTAATCACATCACCGGCTTTTATGCCTGCTTTAGCCGAGCCCGATTGAGGTAATACTTCACTGACGAATGCACCACGTTGAGTGGTTAGATTAAATGCTTTGGCAATATCAGCACTCATTTCTGTGCCCTTAATACCCAGCAAACCTCGCTTAATCTCGCCAAACTCCATCAATTGTTTGGCGAGCGTTTGCGCCATATTACTCGGGATAGCAAAGCCGATACCGACACTACCGCCGCTTGGAGCGAGGATTGCAGTGTTAATGCCGATGAGCTCACCGTTAAGATTAAGCAGTGCACCACCGGAGTTACCGCGGTTTATGGAGGCATCTGTCTGGATAAAGTTTTCCAGACCTTCGAGGTTTAGACCGCTGCGGCCCAATGCAGAAACAATCCCCGAAGTCGCTGTTTGCCCAAGACCGAATGGATTACCGACGGCTACGGCAAAATCACCTACTCGCAGTTTGTCTGAATCCGCCACCGCGATTTGTGTCAGGCCAGTCGCATTCTGGATTTGTACCAGTGCAATATCACTTTGATCGTCACCGCCAATCAATTTGGCATCAAACTCGCGTCCATCATTGAGCAGTATGCTGATTTTTTCGGCGTGATTGATGACATGATTATTGGTCAGCACGTAGCCTTTCTCAGCGTTAATGATGACGCCAGAACCCAGGCCTTCAAAAGGTTGAGCTTCAGAAGGTGGCATGTCGTCGCCAAAAAACTTTTTAAATTCTTCTGGGATTTTCTGGGTTGGGGCTGCGGCAGTTCCTTCAACCTGGACACTGACCACTGCGGGTAATACTTTTTCCAGCATTGGCGCAAGACTAGGCAACGCCGGCTGGCCCGGAATTTGCGCAGGCAACGACGCATTTACCTGCGATGTAACACCGAACGTTAGTCCGACACTTAGCGCTAAGGCACTCAATAACAGTGTTTTTTTCTTCATTGATGGCTTGCTCTCGTGACCTGGAAAAGGATAACCCGACTTGCAACCCGAAATCTAAACGGGGATGACACTCTGATGTTATTGAAATATCAGCCGGGTAACAATGTTGTTATGGAGTGAAGAGTTACTAGTAAATGATAGCTGTGCTGGAGAGAGATTAGGGGTACGAAAGCCGTACCCCTGAAAAAAATTTTACATTTGTGATTAATCGCGTTTTGCACGCTCGGTGCGCAGCAAACCAGATGCACCGTCAGAGTAGTCACGCGGTATTTGAACCGGGGCCTGATCGTTGCTGGCTTCTGATTCAGCCAGGCGGTTACGGAACGGGTTCTCTTCGGCTGACATTTCAGGCAACAGGCTGCTAGAGCTTTTCGCCATATGTTGATAAAGCTGGCGATAATCATGGGCCATGTTATCCAGCAACTCTGCGCTACGGGCAAAATGACTGACTAACTCTTCACGATACTCTTCAAGTTCTGCTTTGTTTTTCTCAATTTCGTACTGCATGGCTTGCTGCTGACGCAGCTTGCGGTTGCCAAAACGCATAGCAACTGCACCAACGATGATGCCAACAACTAACCCAATTAGCGCGTATTCCCAGGTCATGAACTTCTCCCGTTGTCTTGTGTTTCCGTAGGGTAATGTAGCCACTATAACCGTTAACCTAAGAGAAGTGGAATCCTGACGCAGCATCGCTTAGGGTAGAACGGCCTTTTTTTCGACAACCGTCCTTTTTTGAGTACTAAGTAAACGGCAATCCGATTTTTAAGGGAATACCATAATACCATGCAAAATCTCTCTCCTGCATCGCGCTACCAACAAGCCCTGACTGAGGGCAGCTATCAACCTGATGTTGTTCAGCATGAGGCAGTAACCAGGTTGGATGCAATCTGGCAGGCGTTAAGCCGCCAAACACCGGCTGTGGCCACAAGCAGTAGCTTCTTTGGCAAACTGTTTGGTAAGCGTAGCGCTTCGGTCACTCAGGAGCCGGTTCGTGGGCTGTATATGTGGGGCGGAGTGGGGCGCGGGAAAACTTGGTTAATGGACATGTTTTTTCAGAGTTTACCTGGCGAGCGCAAGCTGCGGCTGCACTTCCACCGTTTCATGTTGCGGGTTCACGAAGAACTGGGCGAACTTCAAGGGCAAACTGATCCGTTGGAATTGATAGCCGATAAGTTTAAGTCAGAGACAGACATTCTCTGTTTTGATGAGTTTTTTGTTTCTGATATTACCGATGCGATGTTACTGGGATCGCTGATGCAAGCCTTGTTTGCTCGGGGAATTACCCTAGTGGCGACCTCAAATATCCCCCCTGATGAGCTGTATCGAAATGGCTTACAGCGCGCGCGTTTTTTACCTGCGATTGACGCAATAAAACGCCATTGTGAAGTGATGAACGTTGATGCTGGCATTGATTACCGCTTGAGAACGCTGACCCAGGCTCACCTGTGGCTTTCTCCGCTTAATGACCAAACTACGCAGCAGATGGATAAGCTCTACACCGCACTGGCCGGCACGGTACGAGAAGGGGAACCGGTGCTGGAAATCAACCATCGTCCTTTAGCGACACTGGGTCTAGCCAATCAAACGTTGGCAGTAGATTTTACTACCTTATGCATCGATGCTCGCAGCCAACACGATTACATTGCGCTGTCGCGTTTATTTCACACGGTGATGCTGTTTAACGTACCGGTAATGAACACGCGTAACGAAAATGAAGCGCGGCGATTTATAGCCTTGGTGGATGAATTTTACGAACGCCACGTCAAGCTGGTGGTTTCAGCGCACGTTCCGCTGTTTGAGATTTATCAGGGTGAAAGATTACGTTTTGAATTCCAGCGCTGCTTGTCGCGTCTGCAGGAAATGCAAAGTGAAGAGTATTTGCGCTTGCCGCATATGCCGTGAACCACAACCTGCATGCAGAATTGGCTACAAACTGAGACAAAAACTACAAAAAGGTTCGACCTTTGGGGGCGACTTCCCTATAATCTTGCGACCCCACGTTACAACCATAGTTTTTTTCCCAAAACTTGGTCGTGCTGGCATTGGC
>DATERH010000019.1:0-27044 GCA_035271785.1 Buttiauxella sp. | reverse complement strand
ATGAACGACACACTCAGAGCGCAATGTACTGCTGAATTTCTCGGTACAGGATTGTTTATGTTTTTTGGTATCAGCTGTCTGGCGGCAGTAAAAGTCGCTGGCGCAAGTTTTGGTTTGTGGGAAATTTGTATTGTTTGGGGGTTGGCAATTTCATTGGCGGTCTACTTAACAGCAGGGATTTCCGGCGCGCACCTTAATCCGGCAATTACCATCGCATTATGGCTGTTTGCCGCCTTCCCGCGGCACAAAGTTATCCCTTACAGCATTGCACAAATTGCCGGAGCGTTCGGTGGAGCAATGCTTGCCTATATGCTCTATCACAATTTATTTACCGACTTTGAAGCGGCGCACAACATGGTGCGAGGCAGCGCGGAAAGTCTGCAACTCGCCAGTATCTTCAGTACCTTCCCGTCACCAGCAATCAGCGTATGGCAAGCAGGGTTTGTTGAGATAGTCATCACTTCCATGCTGATGGGATTGATTATGGCGCTGACGGATGATGGTAACGGTGTACCACGTGGCCCATTAGGCCCACTATTGATTGGTATTCTGGTGGCAGTCATCGGTGCGGCTACCGCACCGTTAACCGGCTTTGCCATGAACCCTGCCCGTGATTTCGGTCCAAAATTATTCACCTTCTTTGCAGGGTGGGGCGAGATTTCAATGACCGGCGGTCGCGATATTCCTTACTTCCTCGTGCCTATCATCGCGCCTGTCATCGGTGCTTGTCTGGGGGCTGCAATCTATCGCTTATGTATCGCCAGAAATTTACCGTGCAATGTCCGTAAGCTCGAAGAGAATAAGCTGTAGTTATCTGTATATTTTCTGTGAAGTTTTCTGTGTAGTTATCCAGCTTCGATTCACCGCAATAAAAAGCCAGCAGATCCTCTGCTGGCTTTTTTATACGACAAGCTGAAGCGGAATGAAAAGAGCGTTCGGCATGGAGATCACATGTTATTTGTAAAGGGTTGCGGTTCCGTACACGCCCTCGTTATTTCCTATAGCAGAAGTGACTGTATAAGCTGATGCGCCTTCTTGAGTTGCTTCGGCACTCAGCTTGGCGTTCAACTCATCAAGGGTGCTACCCTTTGCTGAAACTGAGCCTACCACCTGCTTTAGTGAAGTCCCGTGTGGTAACTCCTCGGCAGGAGCGGCCTGAGTTATTAAAGGGAGTGCTGCAAGGGTGACTACCGCAGAAAAATACAACAATTTTTTCATCATCACATCCTCATAAGCTGAAATACGGACTAACCCTCTAAAGTGTAGGTGTAATGAGTGTTGAGAGAGGATGAGTTGGGTAGATTAGATGCAAAATTAATGCGTGTCGGATATGACCGTCCACTTAGAAAGCCACTATCCATGCGGCATGACGGTGCGGTAAATCGCCCTGAGCTAAGCCAATAACTTCGAGAATCAATTGTAAGTATCCGTTTAAACGCACCCTACACATTTAGATATTATCCGACATACTCATAATCACACTGGGATAACTCGTTTACCTGCCATAACAATGAAGGAGACGATCATTAGCAACTTTTTCGCCCCTTAATGGAGCCTTGCTGTATGGCTGACTATACGTTTTCTACCATCTGGCGGGTTGAGGCTTCTCTACAGGAGGTATGGAATATTCTGTCCCATCCGGATCTGTGGCCCGAATGGTGGGGCAGTCTGGAGCAGATTGTTGAGTTAAAGAAAGGTGATAATCAGGGGATTGGCGCCTTGCATCGTTATACCTGGAAAGGGGTGCTCCCTTATCGAATAACTTTTGATATCCATGTATTAAATATTACCCCTTTTTACCTTTTGGAAGGGGAAGCCAGTGGGGAAATTGAAGGGCGGGGAGTATGGTCTTTTTCTCACAATGGGGTGGAGACTATCGTCAGGTATGATTGGAATATCCGGACTAACACCCGATGGATGAACTACCTCGCCCCACTGGCCGCACCTGTTTTCCGTTGGAACCACCATATGGTGATGCGCGATGGAGCAAAAGGTTTGGCCCGAAAATTAGGGACACGTGTCGAAGTGTATTGATGGGATAAAGCAGGCCCGCAGGGTTATTGGTGTCTGAACATCAATAACCCTGCGGGTCTGCAAAACCGCAACCGGCGCGGCGTTAGCGCTTTTTATTATTTCCTGGGCGTGAGCCTTTTTTACTTTCGGGTTGTGCGGTCGTAGAATGGGCCTCTTCAGCAAACGCAAATTCCGGTGTTTCGGCAGGCGTCACCACCAGGACTTCAGGGCTATCCATACAGGATAAACCGGAATCACTCTCCTCAAGCACCACCACTGGGATTTCTAGGCTTGCCACAGGGGCTGCTTCTTCAACTTTTACGGGTTCCAGCACTGGCTCAGGTACGGGATCAAGGCCAACGGTTTCAGCGGAATGAATGATATTGTCGATATAGTCTGCGGTACGCGCGATGACTCGATGTGCAAAAACCGTGTTCACTTTGCTGGCAGCCGCGACACCTGCGGCAACAGCTGCGTTTATCGCACCCACTTCACCTTCAAATTTGACGGTAACCATACCGCCACCTTTTGTCAGCTCATAACCTACCAACTGGACATTGGCGGATTTCATTGCGGCGTCAGCGGCTTCAATCGCCGCTGCAAGCCCAACGGTTTCAATCAAACCTAAACTCTGCCCGGACATAATCTTCTCCTGTTAAATGTTCATAATGTTGCGCTTCGGCGCGCAGAGCCGCTGCTTTATCCGTTTTCTCCCATGGGAAAATATCCCGACCAAAATGGCCGTAGCAGGCGGTTTGACGATAGCGGGGAACCCGTAGATCCAGCGTCTGAATAATGCCGTAAACACTGAGATCAAAATGACGAGTCACCAGTTCCTGAAGGGTTTTGGCAGCAAGTTTGCCGCTGCCAAAAGTATTAATTCGAATCGATACTGGCCGAGGAAGACCAATAGCCCATGCCAGTTGAACCTCACAGCGTGTCGCGAGACCCGCAGCCACAATATTTTTTGCTACATAGCGCGCAGCGTATGCCGCTGATCGGTCAACTTTTGAAGGGTCTTTACCTGAGAAGGCACCACCACCGTGGCAAGCGGCACCTCCGTAGGTATCGACAATAATTTTCCTGCCCGTCAGGCCGCAATCTCCAACGGGGCCACCAATGACAAACCGCCCGGCGGGGTTAATCAGAAAGCGGGTATCCGCTGTTATCAGATGAGCCGGTATCACTGGCTTCACAATCTCCTCAATAACGGCTTCCCGTAGCTGCTCAAGTGAGATATCAGGGCAGTGTTGCGTTGAAACCACGATAGTGTCAGCCGACTGTATGTGACTGTTGCAATAACGCAGCGTAACCTGGCTTTTGGCATCAGGAAGTAAGAAAGGAAGACGTTTGGATTTGCGCAGCATCGCTTGTCGCGCCATTAAACGATGTGCATAAACCAGCGTGGCTGGCATGGCTTCCGGTGTTTCGTTACAGGCGAATCCAAAGGTAATTCCCTGGTCACCCGCGCCAAGGGAATCCGGTGTCGCACCCGCGATACCGCGGGCAATATCTGTCGATTGTTTACCGAGGATATTCAGCACGCCGCAAGTGTTGCCGTCATAACCGAGATCGGAATGATCGTAGCCAATAGCTTTAATCGTGCTGCGAACAATGGACTCAATATCCACCACAGCAGTAGAAGCAATTTCACCGGCAACAATGGCGATACCGGTTTTCACCATGCATTCGCAGGCCACTTTTGACCAAGGATCCTGGAGCAAATACGCGTCCAGAATTGCATCCGCAATCTGGTCGGCCATTTTGTCCGGGTGCCCTTCAGCCACCGATTCAGAGGTAAACAGATAATCGTCCAAAGGCATGCCACTGTGAAGATAAGGGTTTGCTTATCTTAGAAGGCAAACCCGCTAACAGCAGTAAACTATCTTGTTGGCATAGTGGACTTTCTTGCCTTACCCGGCGCGCCTTGTGCAAGATAGCAAAGGCGAGCAGGGCGGCAATTAATGCAATTCCGGCGAGACGATTTTGCGGTAGTCAGAAGGGGCCACACCGGTCTCTTTTTTAAAGATACGGCAGAAATAATTCGCATCCTGGTAAGATAACTCCAGCGCGATAGTATTGACCTTTAAATTACTGAATTGCAGCAGCGATTTTGCGATGCTGATTTTGCGATTGGCGATGTAATTTGAGAAACCTGCCCCGATATTTTTCTTAAACGCACGGCTTAAATAACACGCGCTGACGAAAGATTTGGTCGCGATATCATCCAGCGTTAGGTTTTTAAGCACATTTTTCTCAATGTGGAACTTAGCCCGCGCGGTGAAATCCATATTGCCATTATATTTTTTCAATGCCTGGTCAAACACGTCTTCACTGATGGTCATCAAACTGGTCATTATTCGATAATATCCAGTGTCAGTTAAACCGTGTTGGGTAATATCATTAATCAATGCCGTGACTTTTTTCTCAGTAGGCAACAACTTTTCGCCCTGAGTCGCAATATACTGGTTTAGTAATTCCAGAATATCCGTTACGGCTTTACGCTGATCTGAGGCGATGGCTTTTCGCGTACAGGCATCATCCAGTCTTTTAAATAAAAAGCTGTGCCACTGTGCGTAATCGCAATTTTCAATCAGGGCAATCATGGTTTGTTTTAATTCTTTCAGCGCCGCAACATCGACTTCATTAACATCAAGTATCTTCTTGATGGTATCGGTCAGAATGCTTTGTTTTACCGGTTTGAGCAAGTAGTCGTCGACTTTCAGGTTTATCATACTGCGTACGATATCAAAATCATCGTTCGCGGTAGTGACAATAACTTTGGTGTCATTATTTTTGCTTTTCAGATACTCAATAACCTGATTGCCATTGGGTAAGGGGATGTTTATATCGACAAAAATCATATCGATACGTTCTAACGTATCAATAAGATGAATCGCTTTTTTTCCCGTTGCGGCCTCATGAATCACAGCATTATCCACGCAACGTGAAATGATGCGGCGTAGCGCCTCCGACTCAATCAGTTCATCTTCTACAATCACAATGTTAAACATGCTTACTCTCCTTGTTATCAGGCTGGTAGCATAGGAAATCGTAGTTTGATGGTGGTGCCCATTGCGGGTTGATGCGCACTGATAATTTCCAACCCATAACTTTCACCAAATAACAAACGAAGACGATTTTGAATATTATTAATACCGATACTGCCTTTCTGGCGATTTTGATCGCCCGATAAAATGTTAGCGATATCTTGTTGTGAAATACCATCGCCATTGTCGGTCACTTCAAGAATAACATCGTGCCCATCGTCTTTTGCTCGAATCTGCAAGAAACTGCTGGTGTCGCGCGGTTCGACCACATAATTAAAGAAATTCTCTACCAGTGGCTGCAGGATCAAAAACGGGCAAACGACACTAAGATACTTTTCAGGAATGTCACACTCATAATCAAAGCGGTCATTCATTCTGACCTTTTGTATCGACATATAGCTTTTAACGTAACTAATCTCATGATTCATGGTGATCAAACCATGGTTATTTCTGCGCAACAAGTAACGCATCATATCAGAGAAATCGTGAACCATGGTTTCGGTACGTTGCGCATCTTCCAGATAGGCAAGGCGACCAATGGTATTTAAAACGTTAAATAAAAAGTGCGGGTTTATTTGGTACGAGAGTGCTTTGAATTCTGCCTCATGTAATGAACGCTCAATTTCAACACGTTTTCTCAACTCATCAGTTAACTCAAGATCTTTTTTACGCAGCTCGCGCTGAATATTATTTGCATGTGCTTGCTCAACTAAATACGAAGAGACATGTAATAATGTCGATGCCGTCGATTCAAAACGATCATACGGCATTCTTTTTGTGCTTTCGTGTAAATTAATGAGCTGCTGGTTTTCACGCCAAATCTGATTGTTATTTAAAATATAAGGAATGGTTTGCTCTTTTTCTTCCTCAACTTTCACCTGGCCGGAAATAAAAGCACCGAGATAATGGTCATTAATCATTATTGGAACGGCGAATTCCACGAACCCACAATAACAGCGATAAACCACAGGTTTAAGGGATTCCATCGCGGCTCGTCCACCTGCGTTATCACTTTCATGGCAATATTGGGCGAGGGTAGGGTTAAGGCGTGAATGTGCGCAAAAGTCGGAGAACCCACTTGGACTGGTAACAGGAATGCCATCCTGATCAACGACAACAAGAGCAATCATCATCGATTTACTAAAATTATCCTGTAATGTCTGAAGACGATCTACATCAAGAAATTCTTGTAATTTATATTTGTTATTCATTTTGGTTTCCGACTGCATGCATCCGCTATAACGCTCGAAAAGATACACGAAAGACTCCAGTTAAAGATTGAATCGGGTCACACACGGACAGGAGTATTTAAATTACGTGTTAACATTATTAAGTTAATGTTAATTAAATGAAGCTATTGCTGATAGTAATAACTTCATAACTGCAACGTCGTCATTAACGGGCAGACGCTTTCAAAAAAATGGGGGCAAAATGCACCCGCTATTGTTTCATTTAGCTTCACTTATTTCGCGCCTGGCAACGCATAAGCAATGATGTCATCACCCAAATCTGGGGACGGACGAGCCCCGCATGCGTTAATCACAATATATTGCTTGTTGGATTTGCAACAACGTCTCCTTTCCACAGGAGATCGGCAGATATCCTAATCTTGCGTTATGACATTGCTAAATTGTTAATGGAATTATCGTATTTATTACAAATTGGTAGCCTGGAAGGGAATGTTAGTCGGGTAAGCGCCGTGTTACCCGACCAAGGGTTTTGGCTTTTTAAGCGATACGATTATCTGCCACAGCAACGGTACGGCTGATTTTTACCGGAACAGATTTTGATGTTGGCGTACCTGTGCCGTCACCCACGCTTGTCAGTGGAACCAGTGGGTTCGTTTCAGGGTAATACGCCGCCAGATTGCCACGAGGAATATTGTACGGCACGATTTTGAATCCGCTGACTTTACGGGTAATTCCATCATTCCAGACGGTTTCAATATCCACTAAATCGCCGTCCTGTAACGCCAGCTCGGCCAGATCTTCCGCATTAATAAATAGCACTTCCCGTTGCCCGTAAACGCCACGATAACGATCGTCTAATCCATAAATGGTGGTGTTGTATTGGTCATGGGAGCGCAAAGTTTGCAGCATGAACGGTGCGGTTAATTCACCAAACAATGACTCCGGTAAGGGGGCAGCGCTGAATTCGGCTTTGCCCGATGGCGTATTAAAGTGCAATTCTGCCGCCGCATTGCCCAGGTAAAAGCCACCGGGTGTTTCGCATTGCTGGTTGAACTCTTTAAACCCGGGAAGGGTGGCGGCAATGTGGTCGCGGATTACATTGTAGTCATCGGCCATGGCCCGCCAGTCTAACTTTTCACACCCCAAAACCGCGGCGGCAATGCCAGCCACAATTGCCGTTTCTGAACGCTGAGTGTGAGCAATCGGTTTACCAATCCCTTCGGAGGCGTGCACCATGCTGAATGAATCTTCGACAGTGATGAACTGCCGCCCGCTGGCCTGCATATCTTCTTCGGTGCGCCCAAGGGTTGGCAAAATCAGAGCCGCTTTACCTGGTACCAAATGGCTGCGGTTAAGTTTGGTACTGATATGCACCGTCAGGCCGCAGCGCTGCAAGGCTTGCTCGGTGCGCGGGCTGTCGGGTGCTGCTGCCGCAAGATTCCCGCCCAGCGCAATCAGCACTTTAACTTCATCACGCAACATGGCGGCAAGCGCTTCCACGGTGTTGTGGCCTTTCGTGCGTGGGGGTTCAAAAACAAAATGTGCCGCCAGGCTATCGAGCATCGCCGCTGAGGGTTTTTCATCAATGCCCATGGTGCGATTGCCTTGTACATTGCTGTGGCCGCGAACCGGGCAAAGTCCGGCACCGGCTTTACCCAAATGGCCGCCTAACAGTTGCAGGTTAACGATCTCACGCACCGTATTCAGCGAATGTTTATGCTGTGTTATCCCCATAGCCCAGGTGCAAATCACGCGCTCGGCCTGCTGCCAGACGACGGCGGCCTCGCGTATTTGCTGTTCGCTCAAACCTGACTGCTGGGTAATGTGCGCCCAACG
This sequence comes from Buttiauxella sp., assembly GCA_035271785.1. Lineage (GTDB taxonomy): Bacteria > Pseudomonadota > Gammaproteobacteria > Enterobacterales > Enterobacteriaceae > Buttiauxella. The sequence goes on along the minus strand of DATERH010000019.1, from coordinate 18,955 downwards.
GGTGTTGTCGATTTCAGCAAACCAGGCATCGATGCCATGGGTATTTTCATCAATAAAGCGTTGGTCGAAAATGCCTGCGTTGCCTTCAGCCAGTAGCTGACGATGTGTTTCGAGTAACGCTTTCGCCATGCCACGAATCGCCGCCATATCACCGCCCAAATTCGGCTGGTAATAATACGTGCTGATGTTTCCTGAAAGTGGTGTCACCACTTCTAACGGCTTTTGTGGATCGGCAAATCGCTCAAGGCCGCGCTCACGCAGGGTATTAAAGGTGACGATCTGCGCGCCGTTTTCGGCGGCGTGACGCAAGCTGTGCAGCATTCGCGGATGGTTGGTACCCGGGTTTTGGCCAAACACGAAAATCGCATTGGCTTTATCAAAATCATTGAGATGAATGGTGCCTTTACCGACGCCGATACTGCGCTTCAGGCCGCTACCGCTGGCTTCGTGACACATATTTGAGCAATCAGGGAAATTATTCGTCCCGACCATACGGCCAAAAAGTTGATACAGATAAGAGGCTTCGTTACTGGCGCGCCCGGAGGTATACAACTCCATCTGGTTAGGATTATCCAGCGCATTGATATGTTGAGCGATAAACGTCAGCGCATCATCCCAGCTTATGGCTTCGTAATGGTCAGTTTGGGGGTTGTAACGCAACGGTTCTGTGAGCCGCCCTTGATACTCAAGGAAATAATTGCTTTGTTGGTAGAGCTTACTGACGCTGTGCTGGGCAAAAAAGGCATGATCAATGAAGCGGCGAGTCGCTTCCCACGTTACTGCTTTTGCGCCGTTCTCGCAGAAGCTAAAGGTACTCTTGTTATCATCACCCCATGCGCATCCTGGGCAGTCAAACCCTTTAGCTTTGTTCATGCGCATCAGGTTGCGCAGGTTTTTTAGGGCGTGTTTACTGTCGATAACAAAGCGAGTGGTGGCTTCAAGCGAACCCCAGCCACCGGCCGCTGCGTGATAGGGTTTTATCGCAGATTTAAATTTCATATTACCTGTCTTTATCCATGGGTCGACCGCGCGGCTACGCCATTAATCATTACAAATAGCTTACTACTCTTTAACTCTTCTGTAAGCCCGGCTAATTTCACAAGAGAGTGTGATCTGGTTATCTTTTCAACATCAATTTGTTAACTGCACCACAAAATGGCAACATTTCATTCAACCTTTTGTTTCTCAAGGCCGATGACCTTCCTACAGCAATATCCTTTTACTAAAGAGAAACAAAGGTAAGGACATGTCAAAGACCAAAATCACCCCGCAGGGCGCTGTTCGTTTCTGGCATCACATTCGATTGGTGCCGCTGTTTAGTTCAATTCTTATTGGGATTTTAGTGCTGTTCGCGTTGTGTGTTGGGCTGGCGAGCTACTTTTTGGTGCAAAGTGACAAAGCGCTGCAAGACGTTACGAACGAAATTCAGGTGCGCATCGGCCTTTCAGACAGCTCAACCGATCTGCGCAGTGCGCGTTTAAACATCATTCATGCCGGTGCGGCAGGGCGCGTGGCCGACATGGACGAAATGAAGTTGTATATTGCTGAAGCTGACAGGCTGATTAAGCGATCGCAATCCGATTTCGACATTTACATGGCACGTGCGGACAAAGTTGAAGAAGGTGAAGCGTTGGATAGCCAATTGCGCACACGCTTCGACGAGTATCTGACGAAAGGCATGAAGCCGATGATGAAATATGCCAAAAATGGCATGTTTGAAGCCATCATCAACCATGAAAACGAATCAGCGCGTAAGCTTGATGCTGACTACAACCAGGCCTTAGCGCAAGCCGCGCAGATCCGTACTGAACGTGCGAATGAGCTTAAAGAACAGGCTCAGACGCGCTCGCATTTGAGTGTGGTACTGATGGTAGGCGCATTTGCGCTAGCCATTCTTTTAACCGCTTTTACCTTTGTTGTGCTGCGTCGTGTGGTCATTCAACCGCTGCAACAGGCGGCAACGCGCATCGAGCATATCGCTCAAGGGGACTTAACCCTGGTGCCAGTAGCTAATGGCCGCAGCGAAATCGGCAAACTTAATCACAACCTACAAGAAATGCAGGCTTCGTTGGTGAATACCGTCGGAGAGGTGCGTTCAGGTGCCGAGGCGATTTATCAAGGCACCAGCGAAATTTCTGCCGGAAACACCGATTTGTCTGCACGTACCGAGCAGCAAGTGGCCGCACTTGAAGAAACGGCAGCCAGCATGGAACAGTTAACGGCGACTGTGAAACAGAACGCAGATAACGCTCATCATGCTACCAAACTGGCTGAAGAAGCGTCGCACAAAGCCAGTGATGGCGGGCGCATTGTTTCGGGTGTTGTCAGCACCATGAACAATATCTCCTCCAGTTCGAAGAAAATTTCTGAGATAACAGCCGTCATTAACAGCATCGCCTTCCAGACCAATATTCTGGCGCTCAATGCGGCGGTAGAAGCTGCGCGTGCTGGTGAGCAAGGACGCGGTTTTGCAGTGGTCGCAACTGAAGTGCGCACGCTGGCACAACGCAGTGCACAAGCGGCAAAAGAAATTGAAGGGCTTATCAGCGAGTCGGTATCGCTGGTTGATAGCGGTTCAGTCCAGGTCGCGCATGCTGGGGAAACCATGACGGGCATCGTTAGTGCCGTGCGTCGCGTGACCGATATTATGCAAGAAATTGCGGCAGCGTCGGATGAACAAAGCCGTGGTATTGAGCAAGTGAGTATTGCAATCAACGAGATGGACAACGTGACACAGCAGAATGCTTCTTTGGTTGAAGAAGCGTCTGCTGCGGCATCCTCCCTTGAGGATCAGGCGGCTCGTTTAACCGCAGCGGTGGGTATTTTCCGTTTAAACAGCCAGCAGAAAAGTGTGGTGGCTAAGAAAGTCATGTCGCAAAAATCTTCACCCGTTTCACGCACTCCGGTGAACGATGACGATAACTGGGCGACATTCTAAGTATCATCGGGTGGGTAATCGATTGGTGTTTACCCACCCAACTCCTGATAAATTAATTTCTTATAAATTAACCCCATCATTAATTAGATAAATTCCTAAAAGCGCTTAATAGCCCCTGCCAATTGATTCCACTCAAAAAACAAATAGTTGCAAATCGGATAATGCATTTTCTTTTCGAGTAAATGCGATGACGAATAAAAATAATGACGGCGCCTCTTCAGGGATTTCGCGCCGCCATTTTGTTAAGGCCTGTAGTGCATTAGCAGCGGTTCCTTTTGTGGGCGTTAAATTTGTTAATGCCGCAAATACGGCTAATTCCAGCGCGAATGCTGAAGCTCTCCCTGAACGAATTATTCCTACCTGTAGCACCTTCGACTGCGGCGGAAAATGCGATATTCGCGCCCATGTTCAGCAAGGTGTCGTCACCCGAATTACCACCCAACCCGATGCCGATTTAGACCCGGAAATGCCACTCATGCGCGCCTGTGTGCGTGGGCGAGGCTATCGTAAATTTGTCTACCACCCGGATCGTTTGAAATACCCGATGAAGCGCGTCGGTAAACGCGGGGAAGGCAAATTCGAGCGCATCAGCTGGGATGAAGCGACCACGATGATTGCCGATAACCTCAAGCGCACCGCACAACAGTACGGGCCAGCGTCACGCTATGTTCACGTTGGCACGGCGGTCAGCGGCGGGGCGTTTTCTGGCGATACCATGGTTCGCCGTCTGCTTAATCTCACGGGCGGTTATCTCCAGTCTTATCACTCGGTGAGCATGGGGAACACGGCGGCGGCCACTCCCTATACCTACGGAACGCCAGCCAGCGGAAACACGCTCGACACGCTCAGCGACACACCGCTGGTTATTCTGTGGGGACACAACCCGACGGAAACCATTTTTGGTCATACCAACCATTACTTCCAGCAGATGAAGCAGAACGGCACGCGCTTTATCGTGGTGGATCCGCGTTATTCCGATACGGCCTCTTCGCTGGCAGACCAATGGGTCCCGCTGCGCCCGTCTACGGATAACGCGCTGATGGACGCGATGATGTTTGTTATCGTCAGTGAAAACCTGCACGACAAAGATTTTATTGAAAAATACACCCTCGGTTTTGACGAAAGCTCGATGCCGGAAGGCGTGCCAGCCAATGAATCGTTGGTTGCGTACCTGATGGGCACGAAAGACGGCGTGAAGAAAACTCCGGAATGGGCTGAAGTGATTACCCATGTTCCGGCGCAGACCATTCGCCAGCTGGCGCGTGATTACGCCACCACCAAACCCGCGGCGCTGATTCAGGGCTGGGGGCCACAACGACATAATTGCGGTGAACGTACTGCGCGTGGCTCAACGTTACTCGCTACTATTACCGGCAACGTGGGTAAAAAAGGCGGCTGGGCAGGGGGCTACGGAGGAATCGGCAACCGTAAATTCACCACAGGCCCGGAAATGCCGGACAACCCAATCAAAGAAAAAATCTCGGTAATGAACTGGGTGCAGGCGGCGGATGACGCCAGCAAAGTCACGCCAGAAGAGGGTCTGAAAGAAGCCCAGCAGCTGAAAAGCAATATCCGTATGCTGTTTTCCCTGGCCGGGAACTATTTAGCTAACCAAAACCCGGATATTCATCAGGCTATTAAAGTTCTGGAAGATGAATCGAAAATCGAGTTCATCGTCGCCAGCGATTTATATCTCACCCCGAGTGCGAAATATGCCGATCTTCTGTTGCCTGAAACCAGCTTTATGGAACGCTGGAACATTGGCGAAACCTGGGGTACCGGCAACTATCTTATTCTTTCCGAAAAGCTGATCGAGCCTGAATTTGAACGCCGTTCGGATTATGACTGGCTGCGTGAAGTCGCCGCGAAGCTGGGCATTGAGAAAGAATTTAGCCTGGGCCGCGATGAGAAACAGTGGATCGCGCAAATCTGGGAAAATACCCGTAAAGCCATGCCGGACGAGCAATTGCCGACATTCGACGAGCTGCAGGTTACGCGCCGCCATTTATTTAAGGGCAAACCGCATATCGCTTTTGCCGACAACATAAGCGACCCGCAAAATAATCCTTTCCCGACGCCGTCCGGGAAAATTGAAATATTCTCCCAGCGTTTGTACCAAATGGATCATCCGGAAATTCCTGCGCTGTCTCATTATGTTCCGGCTCATGAAGGCCCGGAAGATAAGCTCGCCGAGAAATATCCCCTGCAGTTAATCACCTGGAAAGGTAAAAACCGCGCCAACTCCACCCAGTATGCCAACCCGTGGCTGCAGGAAGTGCAAACGCAAAAATTGTGGGTCAACCCGCTGGATGCGCAAAAGCGCGGAATTGCGCAGGGCGATAGCGTGCGTATTCATAACGATCGCGGCGTGTCGCAGGTTACGGCAGAAGTCACTCAGCGCATTATGCCCGGCGTGGTCGCCATGCAGGCGGGTGCGTGGTGGCAACCGGATGCTAACGGTGTCGACCACGGCGGCTGCGCCAACGTGCTCAGCTCCGCGCGCATCACCGCGCTGGCAAAAGGAAACTCCCACCAAACCATGCTCGTGGAGGTTGCAAAAGCATGAGTAAATTTATTGATTACGCCCCTGTCAGCGAGCAGCAGCTGGGTTTCTATATAGATTCATCGCGCTGCTCGGGCTGCAAAGCCTGCCAAGTGGCCTGCAAAGACAAAAACAATCTTGAAGTGGGGCGTCGCTTCCGCCGTGTTTACGAAGTGAAAGGCGGCGGATTCATCGCCACCGGCCAGGGTGGCGTTCACAACAATGTGTATGCCTACACGCTGTCGATTTCCTGTAACCATTGCAAAGATCCGGTTTGCACCGTGAATTGCCCGACCACGGCGATGCATAAACGCCCGGGCGACGGTATCGTGCGCGTCAATACCGATAAATGTATTGGCTGCGGATACTGCGCCTGGTCGTGTCCTTACGGTGCTCCACAGCTCAATGAGGCGACCGGTCAGATGTCAAAATGCGATTTTTGCGTCGATCTGCTTGCGTCAGGCCAGCAACCGATTTGCGTAGCAACCTGCCCGTTAGGGGCGATTAAATTTGGCCCAATTAGCGAGTTGCGCGCGCTTTACGGCGAAGTGAGTGATGTACAGGGGCTGCCGGACTCTTCCATTACGCACCCCAATCTGGTCATCAAACCGCACCAGGGTGCAGAAAAGGGAGGTAAATAATCATGCATGAATGGCCACTTATCATCTTCACATTGTTAGTACAGGGCTCCGTTGGGCTAACGGTTTTCACCGCCATCGCCATGATGTCAGCCAGCCGCATGCTCAACGTTAAGCAAAAACAATCCGCTGGATTACCCGCCATGCTGGCGGCATTTATTGCCGGAGCGCTGGGGCTGATGGCCTCCACCGCGCATTTGGGGTATCCGCTGAATGCGTTCCACGCGTTGACGCACATTGGCAGCTCATGGTTGAGCCGCGAAATCGTGTTCGCCAGTTTGTATCTTGCGGTTTTAGGGCTGGCGACCTTAATTGCGCTGTTCAAAAAACGTGTGATTCCTTTCATGCTGCTGATTGCTTCGCTGCTGGGGATTATCGACATCTTCTGTATGAGCGCCATTTACGTTCACGCCTGGGTCGTGACGTGGATGCATTTCAATACTTATGTGATGTTCTTTGGCTCTACCTTAAGCCTGGGGGCGATTGCCGCTTTGTGGGCATTTGCCAATGCTTCCAGACTACAGGCCCAGCCGCTGCGAGCAGCCATGGTGACGGCTGTGCTGGTGCTGGTCGGCGTCACGCTAGTGCGTTTGCTTGAGCAGCCGCTTTATATGAGCTACCTGGCAAATGCTGGCATTGGTGACGTTGTCACATTACCGCATCAGCCGTTAGCTGCTTTTAAAGAGCAGAGCGTTTTACGCCTCACGGCCTGGATAGCTTTGGTTGCGGGCAGCTGCCTGCTGGCTGTGAGTTTACGCTCCGCGCGTATTTCCAAAGCCCTGTTGGCGCTGGGCGGGGGCCTGGTGCTGGTCGCTGAAATCCTGCTGCGCTTTAGTTTTTTTAGCATTAACTAATTGATGAAATTCAATTTACAAAACACACGCTCAACCCTCGTCGGGGTTGGGCGTTCTTGTGTTCATCATCTCGTTGCAAAAAGCGACTGCCGGGCTTGCCTGGCAGTCTGCCCAACGGATGCCGTCAGCCTGCAAAATGGCAGAGTGAACATTGATACCGACGCCTGCATCGCCTGCGGTGCCTGTTTGTTTGCCTGCCCGACAGGCGCGATTGAAACCCCTGAACCGCCACGGCGCTATTATCGGGAAGCAAGCCTCGTGATGCCGCTCAGCATTACGCCGCCAGCCGTTGACGAACTGCTGATGTGGCATACCCAGTTCCAGATCCGGGCGGTCGAATTTAATATTGCGCATTATCCAGATTGGGTTGTGGCGATAGCGGCGCTCAATCTGAGGCTCAAAAAACTCAGGCAGCCGCTTTGGACGATTATGCCCGCGCGGGAAGCCGCCGTTGATAAAGGGCGTCGCCATTGGTTGCAGCTAAAAAATAACGAGAATAAAACCGGCAGCGTGACGCCGGGTCGAAGGGCGCGCAGGGCCTGCTTCCCGGAGACAAGCGAGTATCAGGTTATCGTGGATCAATCGCAGTGCTTTCTCTGCGGAGCGTGCGCCAGAGTCTGCCCGGAAGCGGCGATTCAAATAGACAGCGAGGCGATGGTTCTTAATTCAACGCGCTGCACGGGATGTGGCTGCTGCAAAGATATTTGTTTGCCCAAAGCGCTAACAATCGTTGAAGAGACACTGAATACGCAGACTGTTTTACCCCTGGTTGAAAACCGCTGCTGCACCTGCCACCGCTCGTTTCCCGCCTGGTCGAAACAAAACTCACAATGCCCGATTTGCCAGCGCCACCAGTTTGGTATGCGTGAAAGTTAAATCCGTTACACCGTAACTTTACCGGCGTAACGGGTTTTGCCTTACTCCAGTTCCAGGCGCAGATTAAGCGCGGCTATCTCTTCACGCCAGGCCTGCTGTAGCGCAGGTTTTTGATGGCTTTGTTTGCGTGCTAAATCCTGCGCAAGTTTCTCCTCAAGTTCTACCAATCGCTCAAGCCATGCTTCTGTTTCCGTCACGATAACCGTTTCAGCGAACACTTTGGGCGGCGATAGCTCAACGGCGGTTTCCCCCGTTAGCTGCGCATAAAGCCCGTCCAGAGAGTGCCATTCAGCTAGCTCGCCGTTATCAATCAGCCAGAAGCGGTTGCAGCTTTTAGCGATTAACGTGCGGTCGTGCGTGACCAGCAACACGCCGCCTTCGTAGCTTTGCAGCGTGTCGGCCAGCGCTTCTTTGCCTTCCATATCCAGGTGGTTGGTCGGTTCATCCAGCAACAGCAGCGAATAACGCGCCAGCGTCAGCCCAACAAACAGCAGGCGCGCACGCTCGCCGCCGCTCAACGTGCTGACCGTCTGCCCGTGACGCAGCCAGGCAAAACCAGCGCTGATTAACGCCATTTTGCGATAGCTCTCGGTTAACGCCGCGAAAGGCTCCAGCGCCTCAAGCAGCGTGTCGCCATCGCGCAGCTGGTGCAGCGTCTGGTCGTAATACCCCATCTCAACGCGAGGATGTAGGCGAATCACATCGTCACTCTGCGGTTGCTGATAATGCTGCCACAGCAGGCGCAATAGCGACGATTTGCCACAACCGTTACGGCCAATTATTGCTACCCGATCACCACTTTTCAGGCGCTGTACGGCCAGATTAAACAGCGGCAGGCAATCGGGCGCGGGGCTAACCGCGAGGTTAACAATTTCCAGCAATCGGTCTGCGGGTAACGCTTCGCCTTTGAGGTTTAATTGCCACTGGTTCAGCGCGGCAAGTTCGGTCTGGCTGTCTTTGAGTTTGTCGACGCGCTTTTCCATTTGCTTGGCTTTGCGGGCCAGATCTTCGTTGTCGTAAACGCGCCCCCAGACGGCGAGGCGTTTGGCGCTGGCTGCAACCCGGTCGATCTCCTTTTGCTCTGCCTGATGACGATGGGCATCGGTTTTGTCGCGCTCGACTAACGCCTCACGCGCCGCAGAGCAGGGCAACTGGAAGAAACTCAGCCGCTGGTCGCGCAAAATCCACGTGCCGTTGGTGACGTTATCCAGCAGATGTTGGTCATGGGAAACGAGTACAAAGCTGCCGTACCAGTCGCGTAAAAATTGCTCCAGCCACAGCAACGTCGGCAAATCGAGGTGGTTACTCGGTTCATCGAGCAGCAGAAGATCCGGCTCTGTAATGAGCGCCCGCGCCAACAACAAACGCGTGTGCTGCCCGCCGCTAAGGGTTCCGGCTGTCAACTGCCATGCGGGTTCGTCAAAGCCCATACTTGCCAGCAGCGCCTGCGCTCGCCAGCCGTCGGTATGCTGCTGCGCGTCGTTCAGGCGCGACATTAGCGCATCGAGCAGGGTCAGCGTGTGCAAATCTTCAGGTAAATGCTGTTCAACACGCGCTAAAAGGCAGTGATGCGCACGCGTCACGCTGCCGCTATTGGGGGAAATAGTGCCGTCGAGCAGTTTAAGAAGGGTACTTTTGCCGCAGCCGTTATGGCCGATTAAGCCTAGCCGGTCGCCTTTTTTCAGCGTAAAGGTGATGTCAGCCAGCGCAGGGCCAAAAGCGGTATCAAGGCTAAGGGATTGTGCGGTTAATAATGTGCTCATTTTGCTTACTCAAGAGTCAGGCGATAAAACGCCTCGTCAATATGACGATAACCCGGTAAGCCCGAGGAATTTCCCTTCATACTTCAAGTTGTTGGTGCGTTGGCAGCACTCATTCACCCTAATCACTGACTAAAGTCAGCTCGTAGGGATTCGTTCTCTTGCCACCTGCCTAAAACTCGAATTATTTTGGGAATAATTTGTCTTCGCTCAAGCCGGATTATCGCAGTGCGATATCGATAACGCTTGAGCTATGGCGATCACCAAGTGTATGTGAAATAAATAAAATTTCACGAAACAGCAGCATGGGTTCCTCCTTATATATTCAGTTGGTTGATGGATGGGGGAATCCTGGCAGAAAAGATAAATAAATGCCAGTCAGGGAAACTCGCTTTCATTGCTTGATACCTTTTTCGCATAGAAGCTGAAATCCTTCCTACTGTGAAAGAATTGGGCATCGGACTGGTTCCTTACTCTCCACTGGGCAGGGGTTTTCTGACGGGGAAATACCTCAAAAATAGTGATTTTGCAGAAGGTGATTTCCGCAAAAAAAATGAACGTTTTACTCAGTCCAGCCTCGATCATAACGCTCACCTTCTTAAAATTATTCAACCGCTTGCTGAGAAGTACAGCTGCACCCCTGGGCAGATTGCGTTGGCCTGGCTGCTTGCGCAGTATGATAAGCTTGTCCCGATTCCGGGTACCAAACATATCAATTATTTAACCGAAAATGCCCATGCTGCCGATATTGTTCTGGCTCCATCGGATATTGAATTACTGAACAATGTTCATCAGCAAGTTGAAATTAAAGGCAATCGGTATTCTGAAGAAGGTATGAAAGGAGTTAATGCCTGAAGTCAGTACGAATAAAAAAACCAGGTAGCACTCGAACCTGGTTTTTTATTCATTATCAGCAATATTGTCATTCAGTTTTACTTCAACGATATATGCTTAGGGCTAAGCTTTCTCCAGTTGAGTTAGTTTGGGTGTCACACAGGTTGGAATAGTCACGACGAGAAGGATCGAAATCCCAATAGCTGCACCAGCGACGCTGTAAAGTAATGGGATTGAAAATACGGATACCATCCAGGCACCTGCTGAAGCACCGATACCAATTGCGATGTTGAAAAATGAAACGTAAACCGCAGAGGCTGGGAAGGTTTTATCCTCTGCCATGCGTAAAACCCATGTCTGAAAGCCCACAAATATTCCCGATACCGCTACGCCCCAAATGACCATTGCGCCAAATATGGCTGAGCCTGAAAGCGATACACCGGAAAAGCCCAAAAATACAAGTACCGCACAGATAAGCAGGATCGACACCGAAACTGTTTCCTTGAGATGTTTATCGATCATCATTCCTGTCAGAAAATTGCCGGAAAGACCTGCGATGCCGTACACAAAAAGAACAACCGGAATTACTGACGTGGCGAGTAAATGCTGCATATGGAGCCAGGGTTCAATGTAGGTAAAAGCCGCAAAGTGAGCGGTGACCGCCAGTAAAGTGGCAGAATAAATTTTCCATAATGTGGATGATTTCAGAACGCTTTTGAGCGCACCCAGACCAATAGCACTTTTACTGGCGATTTGCGGAACGAGAACGCTTATGCCAGCAAAAGCGACGACGCTCAGCACTGCCATAAGCCAGAACGCCTGCCTCCAGCCGAAGTGGATGCCAATAAAATTTGATACCGGTACGCCAAATACACTGGCTGCGGATACACCACCAAAAACGATTGAGGTTGCAGCACCGATATATCTTGTGGGCACGATGGAAACGGCAGTCGCACCGATCATCGCCCAGAATGCGCCATGGGCTAGCGCACCCAATACACGAGCAATAAGCAACAGTGAGTAGGTATTCACTGAGGCTGCAAGAACATTCGACAAAAAGAGCACGACCGTGAGCGTCAGCAGGAGTCGTTTTTTTGCAATGTTGCCCAGAAAGACTGATGCGAAAAGGGCGCTCAATGCTCCGACCCAGGCGTAAAGCGAAACTGTCATGCCAACCGCTGATTCAGAGGCATTGAGTCCTTTTGCGATGGGCGTTAGCAGGCCGACGGGAGCCAGCTCTGTAGTGACAATAGTAAAAGTTGAAAGAGCCAAAATAAATAAAGCAAGCCACGACCTTAGGGTCATATTTTGTGGATATTGATGGGGCGTCATATTTCTTTTCCTTGCGAATAATTTAAATAATAGGTCAACTCTATTTAGTCGTATGTCTGGCAGGTTTCGTGGTTTTTATTTGTAGCATAAGTTATATAAACAAGATCGTTGAGTTTTTATGGCGTTATTAAAAGTCAATTGATTGTCACTTCCCACAAATAATTCCCTGTAGATTTTATAAATAATTTATCAATCTTTGATATATATGGAATTATTAAATTTGTAATACAATATTTATATCACCATGAATAAATTATTTTCTGATGCTGGTGTTCGTGTTATATCTAGGCGCTGTAAAGGCCGGGATTCTTTTAAATTGGCAGAATAAAAATATGGCTACGGCAGCGAATCTAATGAACACCAACCTTCCCAGCGTTAAGCAGCTTCAGTGCTTTCTCGCAGTGGCTTATGAGCTAAATTTTCGTAGAGCATCTGAGCGGCTTAGAATGACCCAACCGCCGTTAACGCGGCAAATAAAGTGCCTTGAAGCCGTTTTGAATCAGCAATTATTCAGCCGAAACACACATGATGTCAGCCTGACCGATGCCGGGCGAGCCCTGGTAATGAAAACAGAGAAGATTCTTGACCAACTCAATGGACTGAAGGCCAGCTCGCTTTCAGCAGAAGAGGGGCTGCGCATAGGTCTGACCCGGACGCTCGATTTTGGTCATATTAATCCAGTGAAGAATCAGCTTAGCAAACTGGATGCAGATGATGACATCGCGACGCCCAATCTGACTTCTGCGCAACTGCTACAGTGTCTGGCTAAAAATACACTGGACCTTGTTCTAACGGGAGAAAAAGGTGCGGGTCATGACGACACCATTCAATATCGTTGGGTATGTCGCGAACCATTGCTTATGGCGATGCCGGCCATGCATCCGGCCAGCCTGAAAGAAAAGGTGTCGCTGGAGGATGTCATTGATTTGCCACTGTTCTGGTTTACAAGAAGTGCAAATCCGTCGTTTTATGACAAATGCGAAAGCCTGTTTGATACGCTACCCGTAACAATTCAAAGGGTTAAGGAACCGGAGGATTCACTCGCTATGCTCGCCCATATTGCGCGAGGAAAAGGATTTGCTCTGATGCCTCAGTCAAAATGCACCTTTAATCAGGAAGGTTTGTGTTATCGGGAACTGGCAGAAGATGAAGCGCAGAACTTGAACATTGATATCTATGCCGCCACGCGGCGCAACGAAAAACGAGAGTCGGTGCTGAATGCTCTGGAAGTATTATGTAATAACAGTGCTTCCATCTGACATTTCGCATCACGCTTGATTGTCTTTCAACCATTCATTTCAACAATCAATTCTCTAATCCAACGGTGTCCGGCGTGGCTGTGGCTGCGTTCGTGCCAGATCAGGCAAATATCAAATTGCTCGGCCAGCCAGGGTAACTCTATAACGGCGAGTTGAGCAGAGTTCGCCTGAAGTAAACGCCGAGGGATAAGGGCGACCAGGTCACTTTTCTGAACAATTTCAGGAACAAACAAAAATGATGCAGCCGACATCACGACGTTACGTTTATGCCCGAAAGCTGCCAGAGCATCATCAATCGGCGTGGTAAAACTGCCGCCCGAAGGCGAAACGATGACGTGCTCCAGCTTCACAAATTCTTCCAACGGCATATTCGCTCTAAGCTTTGGATGGTCGTGTCGGCCAATCAGCACATAGCTTTCATCAAACAGGTGGCAGGTGCGTAAATGCGTGCGGAAAGAGTCATGCGACGCAAAAACTACATCCACTTCACCATTCGCCAACTGGTGGTCTAACTGGGCCATATCCAGATGCCGGACTGCGATGCGCACACCCGGCGCTTTTTGGCGCAGAGCCAGCACCAACGGCATCACCACGGCGGCCTGAATATAGTCGGTGCAGGCAATCGTCACCGTCAGGTTCGCGCGTTCCGGGTAAAAATCTTTATGTGTGTGCAGCGTGTGGCGCAGCTGTTCCAGCGATTCACGCAGCGGAACCAGTAGCTCAAGCGCTTTGGCGGTAGGCGTCATTCCGCGTCGGGCGGGGATCAATAGCGGATCGTCAAACATTTCTCGCAGGCGATTAAGCTGTGCGCTGACGGCGGGCTGGCTGAGGTAAAGCCGCGCCGCTGCTTTCGTCACATTCTGTTCGACCAGTAGCGCTTCGAGCGTCAGCAGCAGATTTAAATCGAGCTTTTTGGTATCCATCTGGTGGATTCCTTAATATAAAACAATCGATTTCTGTTATCCCTCAGCTGTCCTGATAATTCAAGCCAGATAAATAAACCGTCAGGAAAAAATCATGTCATCTATTAACAAACTTCTTATCACCGTGGTCGGCGCACTCAGTAAACAAGGGCGCAGCGTGGTGCGTTCTTTGCTGGAAAGCCAGCGTTATGAAGTGCGGGCATTAACCCGTCGCGTGGATTCACCGGAAGCGCAGGAACTGGCAAGTTTGGGCGCACACCTGATCCAGGTGCCGCTTGAAATCGGTCATAAAACAGAATTCATTAAGGCATTTAAAGGTGCGCACGGCGTATTTATGCTGACGCCCGGCATTGCGCCAGAAGCGCCACACGCCCCAACGCATGAAACTGAATTAGGTAAAGAAATTGCCGATGCGGCAGTCGAAGCGGGCGTGCAGCATTTAGTTTTCACAACTCTTGAAAACGTCGGGAGAATTACCGATGGTAAAAAATGGGTGCCGCACTTCACCGATAAAGCCAGGGTTGAGGAATATATTCGCACACTGCCCATCAGCAGTTCGTTTATTTCGATGGCGTTCTTTTATACCAATTTGCTGGAATATTACCCGCCGTATCAGCAGGGCGAGACGTTAATATTCCCGATATATTTACCAGAAGATTTCCGCGCACCCTTTGTTGATCCGTTAACGGCAACCGGCCCGGCAGTGCTGGAGATTTTCGACCATCAGGATGAATACTCGGGCTGCTGGTTGCCGGTGGTGGGGGAAATAATCTCACCAAAAGAAATGGTCGAAACATTTACTCGCGTCACGGGTATTAAAGCGCAATACCGCCCGGCGATAACACGTGAGGAGTTGCTGCATCATTTCCCGTCCTATTCCGGCATGGAAGGGTTAACGGCGGAAATTGTGGGGATGGCTGAATACGCCTTTGAAAAGGGTTATTACCGTGAAGATCGCGATGTGCAGTGGAGCCGCAAGGTCAACCCGAGCGCATTAACCTGGGCGCAATTTCTGCGCACTACGGGCTGGCAAGGGCAAACTCATACCTTCAACGCGTAAAGCCAGAAAGCGCCTCCTCCATTAATTGTGCCAGCCGGGTTTGCGCAGTCTGATTGCTGCCCGGCGTTTTCTGCTGTTCAAGCGTGATACCCAGTTTGCCGAGAGGTGGCAGAAGCTGCGTTTCTTTGCACAGGTTTTCAGGCATTCCGATATGCGTGCGCACCGTCACGCCCAGCCCGGCCTGAATAGCCGCCCAAATACCATTCAGGCTATGGCTGACAAACATCACGCGCCACGGTATTCCCGCCCGATCGAGGGCGGTGGTCGCGCGATTTCTCATCAGACACGGATGTTCAAACATCACCAGCGGTAGCGGTTCACCGCCGGCGAGCAGGGCAGAAATATCGAGATCCGGATGGTGAATCCATTCTAACTGGCACGCGCCCAGCGCCTTGCCGCCGCGGGATGGCGTGTCCGGTTGCCACATCAGCGCCATATCCAGCTGGTGACTATCAAGCGCCGTTTGCAGCGCCAGGTTGCGGTCAACTTTAGCCACGATCCGTAAATCGGGGTGATGACGTTTAAACTGGCCGAGAATCCCCGGCATCAGCGATTCGCCAAAATCCTCCTGCATCCCAATGCGCATTTCTCCGGTGAGCAGTTCACCTTTAACGGCGCGAAGCGCTTCATCGTTTAGCGCAAGCATTCGGCGGGCGTAGCTCATCAGCATTTCCCCATGGTGTGTGAGCTCAAGATGGCGTCCCTGCTTAACCACCAAAGCGGCGTCACACTGCATCTCTAGTTTCTTCAATTGTGCGCTGACAGCGGAGGTGGAACGGGACAGTTGCATTGCCGCCTGCGCAAAACTTCCGCACTCAATGCCCGCGACAAAACTGCGCAGCGCGTCGAGATCCAGCGCAGGAATGAGCTTTTCCATGATTATCCTTATTTTCGGGATGATTGATTTTGAATTATTCGATTTTCAGGATGAAACTATTGCGCCACGATGGACTCACTGTCAACAACGAGTCAGCGCCATGAAGAAAATCCTCGATAAACACTCACTTTCCAACGTTGCCCCTAAACTGGCCGAATTAACTGAAACGGTGCTTTTTGGTGACATCTGGAAACGCACCCAGCTTTCACCACGTGAGCGTAGCCTGGTCACCGTCGCGTCGTTAGCGGTGCTAGGGCGGGTGCAACAATTACCCTGGCACATCAATTTTGCCAGGCAAAACGGGCTGAATAACGACGAACTGACCGAAGTGTTTACCCATTTGGCGTTCTACGCGGGCTGGCCTGCGGCGGTAACGGCGCTTAGCTGTCTGGATGAGGAAAATATCTGATGCCCTTTACCCGTATTACCCTTGGCGAGCATTACAGTGACGAACAGGCGGCGGCAATCTCTGAAATCCTGCACCAAAGCCTGACGGATGAGTTCGCGGTTCCGCTTAAAGACAAATTCCAGGTTTTCGAAAGATTACCCGCTGTGCCGCGAATATTTGATGCGAATTATCAGAGCGGCAGCCGCAGTAAAAATTTCATTCTCTTTCAAATCATCGCCGGAAAAGCGCGTACCGTTGAGCAGAAACAGAACTTTTATCGCGTGCTGAGCGAGGGATTACACCGGGATCTTTCCATCGATCCCGATGATGTGATGGTCATTATTCAGTTCAACCATGCAAGCGACTGGAGTTTTAGCAACGGCCAGATGTATTGCCCGATGTGACCAGAAACGGTACCCGCGTGGGTGCCGTTTGCATGAATGCTGATCAGGCCAATAAATCCCCCAACGCCTTTTTCTGCGAATCACTCACATCTAGTGGGTGGCGATAACCGATGTTTTCCACCGCACGGGTATACAGCGCAACCAACCAGTCGTAAACATACAGCGTATTGCCGCGAGCCGGTTGGTCGCCTAAGCGCACCAGACGTGTGCTGGCGGTTGCCTGGGCTTGTGGGGTAAATACCGGAGAACCTTTATTGACGCGGCTTGCCGGGCGCAACGCGGGTTCAATAGGCGCGTAACCTAACCAACTGACAAAATCGCCCAACACTGCGCTAACACAGGTAATTTCCTGCGCCATGCTGCCGTCCCCATGACGCAACGCCGTGTCGAGTTGCTCAGATAATTTCAGACGATAACTGGTGACAATCAGCAACTGGCACAGTGCCTGGAGCTGAGTATTATCGAGCCCGGAAAGATGAGCGATTTCCCGACGTGTTGCCAACTGGCGCAAATGGTTAATCCACAGCGAGTGCACCACGCTTGCAAAGCTGTCGATACCGCTTGTCTGTGCTGTATTGCTCTCTTCGTCAGCGAACAGGTCGATATCAAGGCTAAAACTGGCGGGTTGTTGTTTACGTAACTGCTGGTGGCTCAACCAACTTTTTTGTAATGCATGGCGCTCAGGCAGCAGGCTGGCAAGCAGTTCGCCATGAATGGCGGCGCGGGATTGCAACGTACGCACCAGTCCTTCTGCTTGGGTACGCGCACTCTGTGGAGTCAGGTTTTCGCCTTCGATAATATGCGCGAATAGGGCGTTGATTTGCTTATTTAACGCAGTCTGTAACAGCTCAATGCGAAGCGTACGTTGAGCGGGAACCAGCGCATCGGTTAACCAGTCCAGCAAACGGTGCATATTGCGGCTGTCGAGGGCTTGCAGTGTGCCCCAACGTTTCCCCGGAAGGCCGATGATATGTTGCACAGCTTCATCCAGGTTAGCGCCGCTAAAACGAGCATCCCGCGGGGTAATCGCCCAAATCAAACCGGGTGTCGTGGCGTTGTGGGCCTGAGTTTTATCTACCCAACGCGCCAGCATTTTACCTGCAGCGTTCACTTCACGACGCTCGGATGCAGCATTGCACACCACTAATTTATCGGGTTGCAGATATTGAGCGTAATCGTCGAGTTGCAGGAGGGGAATGTCCACCACATCGACTTGCGTCAGCTTCGGCGGATAGTTAAGCGGCAGGGTGATTTCAGCGCAAAGTTGCTGCAAATCAAGTTGAGCGAGGCTCACCTGAGTGCCGATTTCGTGATTGAACAGCGGGCACACCAGCACGTCGGCGTTGATTTCCTGCTCGTCAGGCGTTGTCGGGAACAAGAACCCCTCAACCGGCAGCAGAAAAGTATCCACTAACAAATTGGCAGGCGCCAAAACCTGGCGGGCGTTACCCAAATGATTCAGCATTTCCGCAAGTTGTAGCCAACGAGTGGACTGTGTGGCGTTGTCGCCCCAAAGCGGTGCCAGTAACGAAACCTGGTCGGCACTGCTCAACCACGGCAACAGCTCGGCCATTTGCTGCCAGAGCGCATTATCCAGATGATACTGGCGGCGTACGACTTGATGATAAGTCTGCGCAATATCAGACAATTGAAGCAGTGTGATACCCGGTGTCGGTTGTGCCAGGCGCCTGGTCTGTAACTCTTTAAGTTTTGCGGCGATAACCTCAGGCTGCGCAAAACGTGCAGATGAGTCGGTGTGATACTGGCGAATCATGCGCTGGGCAAGTTCGCTGGCGCTAACCAGCGTCAGCAGCAGCGGGTAATGCTCCGTCACCGTTAATTCACGATGCGTAAAACGTACGGCAACGCTGGGTGCATGGCCGGGGTTAATGTGTGTCAGGTAATCCAATACCTTCCCGCCGAGCAAAATCTCAATGCGTTCGTGCTGAACGTGTTGTTGATCACCGCCCAGCAGTGTGGCCAGCAGATGATGTTTACCCGCGACCGAGTGGCCATATAAACCGATGGTGAGTGGCTGTTCCGCCTGTAAGTCCAGTTGGTTCTGGCGCTGTTGAAGGGCGGCCATCTTTTGCAATAGCCCATCGGCTTCGTTGTCGACTAACGGAGCTGACAGACGAGTCTGCTGTACCCAATCCACTAACTGTTGCAGCGTTGAGGTTGTTGAATTCATTTTTGATACACGCTCCCGCTGTCAATCCAGTAATGGCTGGCACCGCTATAGCTTCCTGCCAACGTATTCAATTTAAAAC
>DATERH010000018.1:0-9308 GCA_035271785.1 Buttiauxella sp. | reverse complement strand
GCAGCTTCTTTCAGACGCTGCATAGCCAGTGGGTCGTTACGCAGATCGATACCTTGATCTTTCTTGAACTCTTCCACTAAGTAGTTGATCAGACGGCTATCGAAGTCTTCACCACCCAGGTGGGTATCACCGTTGGTTGCCAGAACTTCGAAGGTTTTTTCGCCATCTACTTCGTCGATTTCGATAATAGAGATATCGAAAGTACCACCACCCAAGTCGTAAACCGCGATAGTGCGGTTGCCAACTTCTTTATCCAGACCGTAGGCCAGAGCCGCTGCGGTTGGTTCGTTGATGATACGTTTGACTTCCAGACCTGCGATACGGCCAGCATCTTTAGTTGCCTGACGCTGTGCATCGTTGAAGTATGCAGGAACGGTGATAACAGCTTCAGTTACTGGCTCGCCCAGGTAATCTTCAGCGGTTTTCTTCATTTTCTTCAACACTTCAGCAGAGATCTGCGGAGGTGCCATTTTCTGACCTTTAACGTCAATCCATGCATCGCCGTTATCAGCGCCAATAATTTTGTACGGCATGATGGCTTCATCACGCTGTACTTCTTCGTCCTGGAAGCGACGGCCAATCAGGCGTTTGATCGCGAACAGTGTGTTCTGCGGGTTAGTCACTGCCTGACGTTTAGCCGGTTGACCTACCAGAATCTCACCATCCTGCGTATAGGCAATGATGGAAGGAGTGGTGCGGTCACCCTCGGCGTTTTCAAGAACGCGAGCAGTAGTCCCATCCATAATCGCTACACAAGAGTTGGTAGTACCCAGGTCGATGCCAATAATTTTACCCATCTAAACGTCTCCACTTAAAATTTGTCGTCATATGGTCGTGAACCTGTTATGCGGGCAAACAAGAGTCTTTCAACTGCCCAAACATGCTTTTTTTCAGGTCCATCAACTGCGGTTGCATACAAGATGGGGTCACTAAGCTCGCCATCAAGGGGGAAGGTAAAAAAAATTTTCATCTACACACCTGTTTAGATCATGGACTCGAGACCTTCACCTGATTATGATGCCGCGCCCCGCAGCCCTTTCTCGGCTGTGCGGCGCATACATATATCCATTTTCAGACGAATTTTAGAGGAACTATGGGCAACACTAAGTTGGCTAATCCAGCTCCCCTGGGCTTGATGGGCTTCGGCATGACCACCATTCTGCTCAACTTGCATAACACTGGCTTCTTCCCTTTGGATGTCAACATTCTTGCAATGGGTATTTTCTATGGTGGTATCGCACAAATTTTTGCCGGCCTGTTGGAATTTAAGAAAGGTAATACTTTCGGCCTGACAGCATTCACTTCTTATGGCTCTTTCTGGCTGACTCTGGTCGCCATTCTGATCATGCCTAAGATGGGTCTTGCAGACGCTGCAAACCCGCATTTCCTTGGGGCGTATCTCGGACTGTGGGGCATTTTCACACTGTTCATGTTCTTCGGCACGCTGCCAGCCAATCGCATGTTGCAGTTCGTATTTGCTAGCCTGACTGTATTGTTTGCTCTGCTGTCTATCGGCCACTTGGCTGATAGCGAAAGCATCATCCACGTTGCAGGTTGGGTGGGTCTGGTTTGTGGTTCATCCGCTATTTACCTGGCAATGGGCGAAGTGCTCAACGAGCAGTTTGGCCGCACCGTATTACCTATCGGTGAAAAACACTAATTACTGTATTTACTGCGGTAAGAAAACAAAAACGCGGAGGCAAGCCTCCGCGTTTTTTTATGAATGTTGTAGCGGTCTTTGAACCACTTTATCTTCATGCGTTAAATCATTTCGCAGCCAAATCCCCAGCGCCAGGCCAACTATCGACAATGCCAGCACATACCAGGCGGGCCCCATCGGTGATACCGCAGATAACATGGTAACAAAGATAGGTGTCAGGCCACCGAAAATGGCATACGACATATTATAAGAGAACGATATCCCACTGAACCGCACTTCTGCCGGGAACGCTCTGACCATCACATACGGTACAGCGCCTACCACTCCAACACTTAGACCCACCAGACCATATAGAAAGAACAGATATTCTGGGTTGCTGGCTGTCAGGTGATAGAACATCCAGCTGCAAATTGCCAGCAACGAACTCCCGATGATAAAGGTTTTGCTGGCACCAATCCGGTCGATAACTAGCCCCGCCACAATGCAACCGATACACAGCATAACAATCGCAATACTGTTCGCCTGGAGCGTTACTGCTGGCGCGATACCCAATTGTTTTTGCAACCAGGTGGGGGCCATTAATATGACAACCACAATTCCTGCAGACAGCAACCAGGTCAGTAGCATCGAAACCACCACGGCTTTTTTATGGTTCACGATGACCGATTTCAACGGCAACTCTTCAGCCAGCGCTTTACGTTGCTGCATCTCAATGAAGATAGGGGTCTCTTGCAACCAGCGACGCAAATACATCGCCACCAGCCCAAAAATACCGCCCAGGAAGAACGGAATACGCCAGCCGCCATCGTGAATGGCCTGCTGCGTCATCGTAGTATTAATAATGGTAGCGACAACCGAGCCCAGCAAAATCCCAGCGGTTAAGCCTGCCGTTAATGTACCGCACGCGATCCCGATGCGTTTATAAGGTACGTGCTCGGCAACAAACACCCAGGCACCCGGCACTTCACCACCGATAGCTGCGCCCTGGAGCACACGCATCAGAAGCAGCAATACTGGAGCGGCGATACCGAGGGTTTCGTAGGTTGGCAACATACCAATCGCCAGAGTCGGTAATGCCATCAGCAAAATGCTCAAGGTGAACATCTTTTTACGGCCAACCAAATCACCAAAGTGAGCCATGATGATTCCACCTAGTGGGCGCGCCAGATACCCAGCGGCAAAAATACCGAAAGTCTGTAACTGACGTAGCCATTCTGGAATATCTGCCGGGAAAAACAGTGCGCCTACGACAGTGGCAAAGAATACAAAGATGATGAAGTCGTAGAATTCGAGGGCGCCACCGAGGGCGGCAAGGGTCAGGGTTTTGTAATCCTGACGATTCAGAGGTCTTGTGCGTTGTGTTGAATGTAGTTGTTGTGACATAAGAACCTGCGCATGAAATTGAGTGTGGTTTTTAGTTTCCATTTTGCTGTAAAGCAAAACTTACTATATCGAACCCCACCTCACATACCATAGCCACTACATCTTATGTCACAAACAACCTATTTTTAGATTTTTACGTCGCGAATTGCACTTTTAGGGCGAAAAGATGCTACTACCTCAGCATCTGTTTCAATATAAGGGCCATCAAGAAGCTGTATACAATACGGTACACTTGCAAAAATCCCCGGCACTACAACCTTACCATCAGCATCTTTAACGCCTTCGAGCGTCTCTTGAATCGATTTTGGCTGCCCTGGCAAATTCAGGATTAACGCCTGCTTACGGATAACACCCACCTGCCGCGAAAGAATCGCCGTTGGTACAAACTGCAAGCTTATCTGGCGCATCTGCTCGCCGAAACCGGGCATCACACGGTCAGCAATGGCAAGGGTTGCATCAGGAGTCACATCCCGGCGCGCCGGGCCTGTACCACCGGTGGTCAAAACCAGATGACAGGCCATTTCATCCACCAGTTCACACAGCGCTTGTTCAATAAGTGGCTGTTCATCAGGGATTAAGCGAGTTTCAATTTGAAAAGGAGTGGTTACGGTTTTTTCCAGCCAGTCAACGAGGGCCGGAATGCCTTTATCTTGATAGACACCGCTTGAAGCGCGGTCAGAGATGGAAACTAAGCCAATGCGTAAGGTATTCATATCATTCCCGGACAGTCAAAACTTTACGGAATGATACACGGCGAAGGGCGTTGCAGACAGGGTGAAACACTAAAAAGCGTGACCGGAATGCTCCGGCCACGCCAATAATTACAGCAGCTCGCCGATCATTTTTTCCAGTTTTTCCTGGTCGATTGCAAACTTACGGATGCCATCCGCCAGTTTATCAACGGCCATTGGATCCTGGTTGTGGCTCCACAGGAACGCAGACTCGGTCATACGCTCTGGACGTGCTTTAACGTCACCGGTGTAAGACAGTTTACGCTCAACCGCACCTTCGCTTTCTGCCAACTCTTTGAGTAACGCAGGGGCGATGGTCAGACGGTCACAACCAGCCAGCTCGATGATTTCACCCAGGTTACGGAAGCTTGCGCCCATAACCACGGTTTCGTAACCGTGTTGTTTGTAGTACTGGTAGATTTCAGAAACAGAAACCACGCCTGGATCTTCCTGCGGTGCGTACTCTTTCTTATCAGTATTCGTTTTGTACCAATCGAGAATACGGCCTACAAACGGAGAAATCAGGAACACGCCTGCTTCTGCACAAGCACGTGCCTGGGCGAAGGAGAACAGCAGAGTCAGGTTACAGTTAATACCTTCTTGCTCTAACTGCTCAGCAGCGCGAATGCCCTGCCAGGTCGAAGCCAGTTTGATCAGGATACGGTCATTGCTGATACCCGCATCGTTGTACATTTTGATCAAACGTTTTGCTTTGGTGATGCTGGCGTCGGTGTCATAAGACAGACGAGCATCAACTTCAGTAGAAATGCGACCTGGGATCAGTTTCAGGATTTCCAGACCAATATTCACCGCCAGCTTGTCAGTTGCATCCACGATTTGTTGTGCATGAGAGCTGCTCTGCTCACGCGCCCAAACCACCGCATCATCAATCAGTTTGCGATATTCAGGAATTTGCGCTGCATTCAGGATCAGAGATGGGTTGGTGGTAGCATCTTGCGGTTGATACAGCTTCATTGCCGCAATATCCCCAGTGTCAGCAACAACTGTGGTTAGCTGACGCAGGGAGGTCAATTTATCCGTCATATAGTGTTTCTCGTTAGATGTAACTTGTTAGGAGGATGTAACCAGTCTGTCTTGATGATATCACGACGTAATTCAGGCGCAACCGCAGCGATACATCGATAAGAATTGAACGCGAAACTGATATATTCTGTGTATTATTTGCCTGCAATCTAATGGAATATGCGTAAAAACTGCGCATTAGTCGTGCACGCAACGCATGCAAACGAGGGATGGTAATGGCAGATTTTTTTCTGTTTATCAATGAAATACTGTGGGGATCTATCCTCATTTATTTATTAGTCGGAGCAGGTCTTTGGTTCACGTGGCGATGTGGTTTTGTCCAATTCCGCTATCTGACTCAACTGCGCAGCATCATTCTGACGAATAAAAGCGAAGACGCTTCCGGACTTTCCTCATTTCAAGCTCTCTGCACAAGCCTTGCCGCACGTGTCGGCAGCGGTAACCTTTCAGGCGTAGCACTGGCTCTGACTCTCGGGGGGCCAGGCGCAATTTTCTGGATGTGGGTGGTCGCGATGCTCGGAATGGCGACATCCTTTGTCGAATGTACCCTCTCCCAACTCTATAAAACTCGTGATAACGAAGGCAATTACCGTGGCGGCCCAGCCTGGTATATGGAACGCGGGTTAGGTATGCGCTGGATGGGAGTGATGTTTTCCGTCTTCCTGATGCTGGCCTTTGGGCTGGTTTTCAATGCGGTGCAAGCCAACTCCATCGCAAGCGCCGTCAACCATGCTTTCGGAATCCCTAAAACCTGGATTGGTATCATCCTTGTGATAATGACGACTGGCGTGATTTGGGGCGGTATGCGCGGCACCGCACGTGTCTCCCAATGGTTAGTACCGTTTATGGCGCTTATCTGGGTGTTAATGAGCCTGGTGGTCGTGGCAATAAACATCGAACGCTTGCCTGAAGTCGTTTCCCTGATATTCAGAAGCGCGTTTGGTTGGCAAGAAGCGGCATCCGGTGCCATCGGATTTACCATCAGCCAGGCCATCACCACCGGTTTTCAGCGAGGGATGTTTTCCAACGAAGCTGGAATGGGCTCTTCACCAAATGCTGCAGCGGCTGCCGCAACCTGGCCTCCACATCCCGCGTCACAAGGGATAGTACAAATGTTTGGCGTGTTACTCGATACCATGATCATCTGTACTGCCACCGCAGGAATTATCCTTTTCTCAGGGATTCTGGATACAGCAAATCCAGAGATGAATGGTATTACGCTTGTTCAACAGGCACTGAGCAATGTAGTCGGTTCATGGGGAACAGGGTTTATCGCACTGATTGTAATGCTGTTTGCCTTCACGTCTATTATCGCCAACTATGCCTACGCAGAAAACAACCTGCTGTTTTTGAAAAATAAAAGTCCATTTTCCATCGTGTTATTCCGTTGCATGGCGCTGGTGATGGTGATGTTTGGTACTCTTTCTCCTTTGCCGATAGTCTGGCAGATGGCCGATGTCGCCATGGCGTTTATGGCAATCACTAATCTCACGGCGATTTTGTTGCTATCACCTATCGCCCGCGACCTGAGTGCCGATTACCTGCGTCAGTTGCGCCTCGGTGTCACGCCAGTTTTCGACCCTAATCGTTTCCCAGAAATTAAAAGCCAACTGGATCCTGGTATTTGGGATAATCCCAAACCGCCTGAAACCAAGCACTAATCGCAACCATTGGCGGATACTTTCAGTAAATTTGCTACCATGTAGCCAAAATATGTCGAGTTACATCGCGGCGGCAAGGAACACAGATGCTCATTCTAATTTCACCTGCAAAAACTTTGGATTATCAAAGCGATCTTCCTACCGATCGTTTTACTCAGCCAGAACTGCTGGATCATTCGCAGCAGTTGATTGCGGTGGCGCGCAAACTTAGCGCAGCGCAAATTTCGTCTCTGATGCATATTAGCGACAAACTGGCGTCACTGAACGAAACCCGTTTTCACGAATGGCACCCCGATTTCACGCCACAAAATGCGCGTCAGGCTATTCTGGCATTCAAAGGTGATGTGTATACGGGATTACAAGCTGAAGAGTTTAGCGACGCAGATTTCGATTTCGCGCAGCAACATTTGCGGATGCTCTCTGGTTTGTATGGCGTGTTGCGCCCGCTGGATTTGATGCAGCCATATCGTCTGGAAATGGGCATTAAGCTTGAGAACCCAAAGGGTAAAGATCTGTATCACTTCTGGGGCGACACTATCACCGAAAAACTGAACCAGGCATTAGCGGCGCAGGGCGATAATATCGTGATTAATCTGGCGTCGGATGAGTATTACAAATCGGTAAAACCGAAAAAACTCAGTGCTGAAATCATCAAGCCAGTCTTCCTTGATGAGAAAAATGGTAAATTCAAAGTGATAAGTTTCTATGCCAAGAAAGCGCGTGGTTTGATGAGTCGCTACATCATTGAAAATCGACTCACCCAACCTGAACAACTGACCCGTTTCAATACTGACGGATACTTCTTCGATGAAGCCGCGTCGGGTAAAAATGAGTTAGTATTTAAGCGTCACGAACAGTAAAACAAAACGCCAGCGCAATGCTGGCGTTTTATTTAGTGATTTTTGTGTTGGCCGTAGTGATTACCGTTGTCATGTTTATCTTTTTTATAATGGCCATTTTTCTTACCGTGTTTATCATGCGGATGCCATCTATTATCACGCCACTCATAGTTGTCCTCCCACCAGCCACGGTCGCGCCAGTGTTCACCATCCCAGTAATTACCGCCCCGGTCCTGCTCGCCAATTTGCAGTTTGACTGACGGGATAAGCGTAATTTCAGAAGCTTGCGCTGCCAGCGGAGTCACCACCAGAATCGATAAAGCCAATATTATTGATTTCAACATAAGTCACTCCTTACTACATTCACACCAGCTATGGTGTCGTTAAGGAAAGCATAAGCCGAACAACGCGGAGTTGTTATGCTGTGCAATCCTAATCTCAAAGTTCCCGCACTTTATGGGAATATCTACTCTTTCTCTCCTTGTTTTCTGCACATTTCCTCCATGATTCAAACGTAAAAAAGCCACTCCACGAGTTAATACCGTTAGTTTAAGAACGAGATATCCGGGGCGACCACCGGGTTTGGCGTCCCTCCGGGAACCCAATCCCGGAGTTTCCCCTCATTCATGGACTTAAGTGAACGGTGTTAACTCCGCGAGTGGCTTTTTAGAGCACGAAATCTATTACGCTTTGCTCATCATAAATGCGCGTAGCGCGGCAAAATCAGCGGACAGATTATGAGAAAGCAGCGGTAAATCAGCGCGCTCAGCAAGTTCTGCTGGCAGCGGGAGCGTTTCACCGAGGATCTCTTCCACGCTTTCTTTGAACTTCGCCGGATGCGCAGTACCCAGGAACAGGCCGTATTCACCAGGCTTAAGCTGATCACGCAACGCGCGATAAGCAATCGCTGCGTGCGGTTCAGAAACGTATCCCACCGCTTTCAGCTCTTTCATGGTGGTTTTAGTGGTTTCATCAGTCACCATCGCATAACCCAGGTCAGTCAAGCGCCAAATCTTACGACGGAACAGCTCTTCGACGCGCGGCCAGTTATTTGGCTGGCTGACATCCATGGCGTTAGATAGCGTCGCGACCGTGGTTTTCGGTGCCCATTCGCCATCGGCTAAGAAGCGTGGAACGGTGTCGTTCGCGTTGGTCGCCGCAATAAAGCGTTTGATTGGCAAGCCGAGGGATTTCGCCAACAGGCCGGCAGTTAAATCACCAAAGTTGCCGCTTGGTACAGAAACCACCAGTTGATTGCGCGCGTCTTGAGGCAGCTGTGCAACCGCTTCAAAGTAATAGCAAATTTGCGCCAGCAAACGGCTGATATTAATGGAGTTCGCCGAGTTTAAACCCAGTGCAACTTTCAGTTCTTCATCGTCAAACGCTTGTTTGACCAGCGCCTGACACGCATCGAAATCGCCGTCAATAGCGACAGTTTCAATGTTACCACCCAGCGTACAGAACAGTTTTTCCTGCAGTGGGCTGATTTTACCGCGCGGATACAGGATAACGACACGCACGTTCTTCAGGCCGTAGAAAGCATGAGCCACAGCTGCACCAGTATCACCGGAAGTTGCAGTCAGGATGGTGACCGGCTTATCGCCACTGATTTGTGTCAGCATTTGCGCCATAAAGCGCCCGCCAAAATCTTTGAATGCGAGTGTTGGGCCGTGGAACAGCTCAAGGCAGCCAATATCAGGTTCTACGCTTTTCACCGGAGCCGGGAAAGCAAAGGCCGCACGGACACGTTCTTCGAGAATTTCTTGCGGGATTTCATCACC
Source organism: Buttiauxella sp. (assembly GCA_035271785.1). Lineage (GTDB taxonomy): Bacteria > Pseudomonadota > Gammaproteobacteria > Enterobacterales > Enterobacteriaceae > Buttiauxella. The sequence continues at coordinate 209 of DATERH010000018.1, read as the reverse complement.
GATGAAAGCAGACAGGATTTTGCTGCTGCGGGAGACAAAATCCATCTTCAACATTTCGTCGATTTCGGTCAGTTCAAATTCTGGCAAATCGTGCGGGAAAAATAGCCCCTGCTGTTTACCCAGTCCCTGCACAATTGCCTGGGAAAAATTGACCTGCTCGTTATGATCTTTAAGGTTATACAGTTTCATGCTTTATCCCAGAACTCGTG
>DATERH010000017.1:0-6077 GCA_035271785.1 Buttiauxella sp. | reverse complement strand
TAGTTATATCTTGCAGTTATGCAAGCTTAGCAAGTGTCTTTAAGATTAATAATTACGGTGCGTTTCAGCGTACTTTAAGGCAGTATGTAGCGGTACAACAATAGTTTAGGCGCATCTATTTAAGCCATCGTGGGTTGCAATCCACTGACAACATTCAAAATGATGTCTATGGTTATCTCTCCGGTGATGAATCGTTTATCTAAAGCGGTTGGTTTAAGTGAATAAGTCGTTTTAGCTGAATTTTAGGTTATCTGAAGGGGTCCTTCAGAAGACAAATTAGTTTCGCGGAGCGGGAGAGTGTGGCGTAGCGGAAATGCTGTGCGACAAGGCTCCTGCCTAATTCCTCAATCGAACAGCACCAGCAGTTGTAGCTAATGAATACTGAAGCCACTCAAGAATCAAATGCAGCACAAACCACGGGCGAACGTCTACGTACAGCTCGTGAAGAACTCGGTCTTAGCCAACAAGCTGTGGCGGAACGCCTATGCTTGAAGGTTTCTACTGTTCGGAATATTGAAGATGACAACGCACCTGCCGACTTAGCGTCTACGTTCCTGCGTGGTTATATCCGTTCTTATGCACGTTTAGTGCGTATCCCGGAAGAAGAACTGTTGCCAATGATGGCAAAACAGGCACCGATTAAGGCTGCCAAAGTTGCCCCAATGCAAAGTTTTTCCCTGGGAAAACGTCGTAAGAAACGTGACGGTTGGTTAATGAGCTTTACCTGGCTCGTTCTGTTTGTTGTTGTCGGCCTGACGGGCGCATGGTGGTGGCAGAACCACAAAGCGCAGCAGGAAGAGATTTCGACGATGGCGGATCAATCTTCAGCTGAACTTTCAGCGGGTAACAGCAATTCTCAATCAGTTCCATTGAATACTGGTGATTCATCTGCAACTGATACCTCAGTACAGCAGCCTGTGCAGACTCCTGCGACACCTTCTGCACCTACTAATGATTCAACACAAAATCTGGCCCCGGCAGCAACGGCTCAGCAAACCACACCAGCGGATCCTTCCGCTGTAGTGGCTCCAAGCCAGGCTCCAGTCGAAAATGTGCAGGCTACTACTCCGCCTGCGCCGAATGCTACTTTACCTACCGATCAAGCCGTTGCGACTAATCCTGCAACGGCGACCGCAGATCCGAATGCATTAGTCATGAACTTTAATGCTGATTGCTGGCTTGAAGTGACCGATGCAACGGGTAAAAAACTGTTCAGCGGCATGCAGAGTAAAGATGGCAGTTTGAATTTAGCCGGTCAGGCACCGTATAAGCTGAAAATTGGTGCTCCGGCGGCAGTACAGATTCAGTTCCAGGGTAAACCTGTCGATCTGAGTCGTTTTATCAGAACTAGCCAGGTTGCACGTCTGACGGTAAGTGCTGAATAATTGCAGCCAGCATGACGCGTAATTGTGGAGATTTGTAATGCATAATGAAGCCCCAATTCAACGTAGAAAATCCAAACGGATCTACGTCGGAAATGTGCCAATCGGCGACGGGGCACCGATCGCCGTCCAGTCAATGACCAACACCCGAACTACGGATGTTGAAGCAACTGTTAACCAGATTAGAGCATTAGAAAGAGTGGGTGCAGATATCGTTCGTATATCTGTGCCGACTATGGATGCAGCAGAAGCGTTCAAGCTCATTAAACAGCAGGTCAATGTCCCGCTGGTCGCTGATATTCATTTTGACTACCGTATCGCCTTAAAAGTGGCTGAATATGGCGTCGATTGCTTGCGCATCAACCCTGGCAACATCGGTAACGAAGAGCGTATTCGTTCTGTTGTTGATTGCGCCCGCGACAAAAATATTCCCATTCGTATCGGCGTTAATGCCGGATCGCTGGAAAAAGATCTCCAGGAAAAGTATGGCGAACCAACCCCTCAGGCATTGTTAGAGTCAGCAATGCGTCATGTGGATCATCTCGATCGTCTTAACTTTGATCAATTCAAAGTCAGCGTGAAAGCGTCGGATGTTTTCCTCGCTGTTGAATCCTACCGTTTGTTGGCTAAACAGATTGATCAACCGCTACACCTTGGGATCACCGAAGCAGGTGGCATGCGTAGTGGCTCTGTGAAATCAGCGATTGGTTTGGGTTTACTGCTTTCCGAAGGTATTGGTGACACGCTGCGTGTTTCACTGGCAGCTGATCCTGTGGAAGAGATCAAGGTTGGTTTCGACATTCTGAAATCTTTGCGCATCCGTGCTCGCGGTATTAACTTCATTGCTTGCCCAACGTGTTCGCGCCAGGAGTTCGATGTAATCGGTACAGTGAACGCCCTCGAAGAGCGCCTGGAAGATATCATCACGCCAATGGATGTTTCTATCATCGGCTGCGTTGTGAACGGGCCGGGTGAAGCGCTGGTTTCCACTTTGGGCGTGACAGGTGGCCACAAGAAAAGTGGTTTCTATGAAGACGGCGTGCGTCAACGCGAGCGAATGGACAACGAAAACATGATTGCGCAGCTTGAAGCGCGTATTCGTGCCAAGGCCTCCATGCTTGATGCATCGCAGCGGATTACTATCCAGCAGTTGGAAAAATAGTGCGAAACATGGGAAGCATTCGGCTTCCCGTGTATGATTGAACCCGCCAGACGTTTTGCGATAGCAAACAGTCTGATTTCGGGTTCATTTTTTGTATAAATTCGGTAGAGAATAAACGTGGCAAAAAACATTCAAGCCATCCGCGGCATGAACGATTACCTGCCTGGCGAAACCGCCATCTGGCAGCGCATTGAAGGCATTCTGAAACAGGTGCTCGGCAGCTACGGTTACAGTGAAATCCGTTTGCCGATTGTAGAGCAGACCCCGTTATTCAAACGCGCCATCGGTGAAGTTACCGACGTGGTTGAAAAAGAGATGTATACCTTTGAGGACCGCAACGGCGATAGCCTGACTTTGCGCCCTGAAGGCACCGCGGGCTGCGTGCGTGCCGGTATCGAACATGGTCTTCTGTACAATCAGGAACAGCGCTTGTGGTACATCGGGCCGATGTTCCGCCATGAGCGTCCACAAAAAGGACGCTATCGCCAGTTCAATCAGTTGGGTGTTGAAGTCTTTGGTCTGCAAGGGCCAGATATTGACGCAGAGCTGATTATGCTGACGGCTCGCTGGTGGCGTGCCTTGGGTATCGACCAGCACGTCAGTCTGGAACTGAACTCGATTGGTTCTCTTGAAGCGCGCGCTAACTATCGTGATGCGCTCGTTGCGTTCCTTGAACAACATAAAGAGAAACTCGACGAAGATTGCCAGCGTCGCATGTACAGCAATCCATTACGTGTACTGGACTCAAAAAATCCAGACGTTCAGGCATTGCTGAATGACGCTCCAACACTTGGCGAGTATCTGGATGAAGAGTCTCGTGAACATTTTGCGGGTCTGTGCCAGTACCTTGATGCTGCTGGTATCGCGTATACCGTGAATCAGCGTCTGGTGCGTGGTCTGGATTACTATAACCGCACTGTTTTCGAGTGGGTTACCAGCAGCCTGGGTTCTCAAGGTACCGTTTGTGCAGGCGGCCGTTACGATGGTTTAGTCGAGCAACTCGGTGGTCGTGCAGCGCCAGCAGTTGGTTTTGCGATGGGGCTTGAGCGTCTTGTTTTACTGGTTCAGGCGATTAATCCGGAATTTAAAGCAGAATCTGTTGTCGATATTTACCTGATATCGTCAGGTCAGGGAACGCAAGTAGCAGCGATGCTGTTTGCTGAGCAATTACGCTCCCAGGTCCCGGCTATCAAGCTGATGACTAACTACGGCGGTGGTAACTTCAAGAAACAGTTCGTCCGTGCAGATAAGTGGGGTGCGCGTGTTGCACTGGTGCTGGGCGAAACTGAAGTGGCTAATGGTCAGGTCGTCGTGAAGGATCTGCGCACAGGTGAGCAAACTACCGTTGAACAAGCAAACGCGGTCGCTCATTTGCAGGCGCTACTGGGTTAATTTCCCCAGTGATTAATCGTTAAGGAGAAGGACTGCGTGGAAATTTACGAAAACGATAACGAACAGGTTGATGCGGTAAAACGCTTCTTTGCCGATAATGGCAAGGCGCTAGTAGTTGGTGTTGTTCTGGGGATTGGCGCACTGGTTGGCTGGCGCTACTGGAACAATCATCAGGCTGAAAGCTCAATGGCTTCTTCTCTTGAGTATCAAACAGTGACTCAAGCTGTGCGTGCTGACCAACCTGCAACGTTGAGTGCAGCAGAAAAATTCGCAGCTAACACTAAGAATACATACGGTGCTCTGGCATCACTGGAAATTGCGCAGAAGTATGCTGATAACAACGATCTCGCGAAAGCGGCAGCGCAACTGCAGCAGGGTCTGAGCAGCACCAGCGATGAAAATTTGCAGGCGTTGATCAATGTACGTTTGGCACGTGTTCAAATCCAACAAAAGCAAATTGATGCAGCGCTGAAAACTCTTGATAGTGTTAAAGGTGAAGGTTGGGTTGCGATTATCGCTGATTTGCGTGGTGAAGCGCTGCTCAGCAAAGGGGATAAGCAAGGTGCACGCGATGCGTGGAGCAAAGGCTCACAGACCGACGCTTCTCCAGCCCTGCGCGAAATGATGCAGATGAAAATTAATAATTTGTCGAGCTAAGAGGGACCCGATGCAATTGCGTAAACTACTTGTACCAGGGCTGATTTCTCTGACGCTGCTCAGCGGTTGTTCACTGTTTAGCGGTGAAGAAGATGTGGTTCAGATGTCTCCACTGCCGACAGTTGAAAACCAGTTTGAACCTGAAAAATCATGGAGTACTTCTGTTGGTAGCGGAATTGGTGATTTTTATTCCAATTTGCATCCGGCGTGGCAAGACGGCAACATTTATGCAGCCGATCGCCGTGGTACCGTTAAAGCCGTTAACGCGGACGACGGTAAAGAAGTCTGGTCTATCGATCTTGCTGGAAAGACGAACTTTTATTCCAGCAATCTACCCGCACTGCTTTCTGGCGGTGTAACCGTTGAAGGTGCACATCTATACGTCGGTAGTGAAAAAGCACAGGTTTATGCGCTTAACACCTCTGATGGTAGTATTGCATGGCAAAGTAAAGCTGCCGGCGAAGTGCTCTCTCGCCCAGTGGTGAGCGACGGTTTAGTTCTGGTTCATACCGGTAATGGCCAGCTTCAGGCATTCGATGAAGCGGACGGTTCAGTCAAATGGACTGTGAACCTGGATATGCCAGCACTTTCTCTGCGTGGCGAATCAGCACCTACAGTCGCGTTTGGCGCCGCCATTGTTGGCGGTGATAACGGTCGTGTAAGTGCGGTTATGCTCAAGCAAGGTCAGTTGATTTGGCAGCAACGTATCTCTCAGGCCACCGGTTCTACCGAAATTGACCGTCTGAGCGATGTCGATACGACTCCTGTTGTTGTTAACGGTGTGGTCTATGCGCTGGCATATAACGGCAATCTGACTGCGCTGGACTTACGTTCAGGCCAGGTGATGTGGAAACGTGAATTGGGTTCAGTAAGCGACTTCATTGTTGATGCGAACCGTATTTTCCTCGTCGACCAAACTGATCGCGTGATTGCTCTGAATGCTGACGGCGGTGTTACGCTGTGGACGCAAAGCGATCTGCTGCACCGTAATCTGACATCACCTGTTCTGTACAACGGTTATTTGGTTGTCGGTGATAGCGAAGGTTATATGCATTGGATCAATGCTGATGACGGTCGCTTTGTTGCTCAACAAAAAGTGGACGGTTCTGGGTTCCAGACTGAGCCAGTTGTCGCAAGTGACAAGCTGTTGATTCAGGCAAAAGACGGTACGTTGTACGCTATCAAGCGTTAAACTTACCGTAAGAAATATTTAGCCAGAAACGGTTCCTGTAGTTCGGGAGCCGTTTCCTGTTTTTAGAAACGATGTGAATTGACGTCGTTTTATGATGAATTTTGAGTTATGAGGCTTTTATCATGGTACCTGTGGTTGCGCTTGTCGGGCGCCCTAATGTCGGAAAATCCACGTTGTTTAACCGCTTGACGCGTACCCGAGATGCGCTGGTCGCGGATTTCCCGGGGCTGACTCGCGACCGCAAGTATGGTCGTGCTGAAGTGGAAGGTCGCGAGTTTATCGCCATTGATAC
>DATERH010000016.1:0-13100 GCA_035271785.1 Buttiauxella sp. | reverse complement strand
TCGATATTGGTCAATGAATATCCGACCATCGCTAACGGGCCAATAATACGGTAATACGACGATGAGCCTTCGGTTCCCAAATCCCCCAAGCGTGTGGCGATATACGGAAACGCGAATATTAACCCCACTAAAAAAACGGATAGAGAGATAATTGCCAGTGGCAACTTCTTCTTTATGGCATTTTTATTAAGGTATTGAAATGCCCACTCAAGAAGATAAAACAGGATAAAAGTCATTACCCCTGAAAACGATCCTGAAAGAACTATCCCTAACAGAATCATACCATCAACTTTTGGTGTTTTGATACCGAACTGTTTGATGCTGAGCCAAATTGAGATTAATGCCAGAGCAAAAAATGCCGGTTCGAAATACAGTGCCGTGGTTCGCTTCCCACCGAAACTAATAAAATTCAGAACATAGCTATTGCTGTATATAAGAAACTTCGAAATTTTCTCAATCAGGCTACTGCCACCCGTAAGAATAATCTGTGCCATTTCTGCAGCGGCCAGCATCACAATCAGACCCACCACACCATAAAACATCCTAAGAATTTTACGATGATTATGTTGTGAAATGGTTTTGAAGCGGCAGCTCCAGGTCATCGCCAGAATCAGTACGATATAAACAAACAATAATGTCGAGGTGACATATTTGCTGGCGTCCAGCGATTGGCCAAAGATGTAGTTAAATGCCGTCAGTCCCGCGCCAATACCCAACGCAATCATCAATTTTTTGATACTGATGCGTTCAATGTACAAAAAGAGAATTGCAGGCAAGAAGGTGACTATCGTAATGGGGAAGCTTTCTCCCAGTGAGGCCAACTTGACGTTGACCACCAGATAGATGAACGGTAACAGCAGATAACTACAGATTTTGATAGAACGAGACATACTCCTCCAGCATCTGTTGTCCACTGAAAGCCTGGCGACTGGCGCTTTTGAACACCTGCAACTCTTTGCCAAACACCTGTTGCGCTAACTGCTCTTTTGGCATTTTCACCAATTCAAGCACGTGCTCATCACTGAAGGTTTTACCGCCCACTTTTCGCAGCACTTCATCTGCTGCTTCACTTTGGGTGGCAATCACCGGCACGCCAATCGACAATGCTTCGCATAAAATCAGCGGGTAGTTATCCACCTGCGAGCTAAACACCAGCGAGTCCATTTCGTTGAGTTGGCTCATTAAGGCTTTTTTATCTGTCATATAACCGTGGTTGACGACGTTCGGCCCGTTAAACGGCGAAAACTTACCGAAGGTGTGCAATTCGATTTCATCACCCAGAGCCATAATCGCCTGCACCAGTTGCTGATTGGTCTTGCCGTCATAGCGCAAGTCGTGCGCCACCACTGCCACTTTTGGCTTTTCGCTTACCGCTTGCGTGAGCGGCAGTTCCGCGAGGATTGCCTCGGTTGCGACATCAATTCCGTTGTTAATGATTTTGCAACGCCCTGCCCCGTAGATTCGGTTAAAGGCATCGGCCACATGCTGGCTTGGGGAAATAAACTGGCAGCCCAACGCCAGCATTTCACGGAACAACTGGCGCTTGGTGTCCACCAGAAGATGGGCGCGATCTCGTTTCACCGGCGGATAGTTATTCAACGTCGGGCATTTTTGGCAGCCGGTTTTCCAGCCATCACAACCATCGAGAAACGCACAACGCCCGGTAATGCTCCAGTGATCATGCAACGTCCAGACAAACGTGACATCCGGCTTATGCGCTTTGACGCGTTGGCAAAATGTCACCATCTCTTCGAGATTCAACCAGTAGCTGTGAACAACGTGGAAATGCAAAACCACCGGGCCTGTGGCACGAGTCACGTTGTGATACAGGTTGTTAAGGTTGCCAAACGGGTCGCGGTTAAAAAAGCGAAATAGCACAATGTTGGCAATAGAAGTCAGGCGCGGCGTGTGTTTTTCAACGCCAGGAAATTTATCGTGGCTGGCGCTTTTCTTACCGCCTTTGCCGTACCCGTAGATAAAACGTGAACTCAGGCCCGCCGCACGAGCGCGTTGGTGGAGATCCAGCGCCACCCCGGCAGCACCTCCTTCGGCGAGGCGTACGTTAAATTGCATGATATTCATTTTATAACCTTTATCTGCGCTTTCTGGCCGACGACTAACGCGCCATCCGGCACGCTATCGAGCACCACGCTACCCGCGCCGACGATGACGTTATTACCAAGCGTGATGCCACCAATAATCACAACATTGGCACCGAGTTCGACGCCGTTGCCGATAACCGGACAGGCGAGATTTTTGCCGCGATTGCCGATGGTGACACCGTGACGAATAGTGAAATCATCGCCGGCGACCACGAATTTATTAATCACTACGGCGTAGCCGTGGTGGATGGTGAAACGGCGACCGATGGTGGCACCCGCCTGGATTTCATAACCAAACAGGCACTCGGTGATAAAGCGATACAACAGGATGACCGGAGCTGCCCAGAGATTGTTGATGACGCTTTTTTTGCGCCACACCGAGCAAAAATGTGCGATGCGATAGGCCAGTACCATGCAGCAAGGTCGTAAGCTCCAGGAGTTTGCGCGGAGATCTTCAAGCACCGTTATTTCCCCCGTAATCCATCGGCCAGACGTTTGGTGTTTCGCACACTCAAAAGCGCTAACAAAGTGCGCAAAGACATGCGCTTATTACGAATCTGATAGAGCGTAAACAGTTGATATTTCTTGCTGGCTCGGTCGAATTTGTCTTTGTGTTTTTGATAAAAGTGGAAGTAACCGGCAAACTTTTTAGGTGATTTGGTTATCTGCATTTCACCGTGATTGATATGCAAAATTTGCGTTGCTTCTTCCACTTTCCACGGTTGGCCGTATTCCACCACCATGCGCAAGAAAATGTCGTAATCCTGAGCAGCTGCAAGTGTTGTATCAAACAGGCAGGCTTTAAAACGCTCAGCATAGGTAAACACCTGATTACCAATGATATTTCGCTTATAAAATAGTTTTAAAGAAAACGGTGATTTTGGGTACAGCGGTAAACTGGCAGGTTGCGAGTAAACCTGGCCTTCACAAACGTAGTCATTGGCATACAAAAAGGCGTGAGTCACCAACTGGTGTTGGTGTTGCAGAAATACCGACAAGCGGTTGGGTGTCCATTCATCATCATCATCAATCCCCGTAATCAGCTCACCCGTTGCCTGACTGATGGCTTGATTCCGCACCGAACACGCACCGGAGTTAAAATCATTGCGGATGTATCGCACCCGCGTATCACCGAGTTGCTCAACAAAACGCTGCAGTTGCTCATACGAGGAAGAGCAGTCATCCACGATTAACATTTCCCAATGTTCATAATCCTGGCGCAGCACCGATTTAATGGCGCGGATCGCCAACTGCTGACGGTTCCATGTCGGCATATAAATGGAGATAAGTGGGCGCGATGTAGTGTTATTCATGACACTCCCTAAAGTCTTACCCGTTATACATCAAGCTACAGTCACGTTGACTGCACCCGCCCCAGTCACATAGTTATCTATGCTTCTGGGGACTTACGGTCTTGTCGCCTTCCCGCAACTCGAATGATTTAGGGCTGGATAATCATTGGATAATCAAGGGTGCAGAAGCAAAGCCTCACAGCCAATGAATGTCTGATTACTTGGCATCAGATTTATATTCGTACTCGTAGTAACCGTAATCCTCATACCCCGCCGCACGACGGAAGATAGAGTTGAGGATCACGCCACGCACGTTAATGCCGTTCTGTTCAAAGCGGTTAAGGCTGGTTTCGACTTCTTTCAGCGTATTTACCGCGTAGCGTGCCACCATCAAGGTGGTACCCGCATGACGCCCCACCACCGCAGCGTCAGTGACTGCGAGAATTGGCGGAGTATCAATTAACACCAGGTCATAATTTTTACTGGCCCAGGCCACCAGCTCTGCAAAGCGCTCGCTCATCAGCAGTTCTGAAGGATTGGATGGCACGGTTCCACGCGGAATGAGGTCAAAATTAGGTACGGAGGTTTTTTGTGTGCAACGGCTAATTTCGGTCAGGCCAGATAACACCTCCGCCAGACCATTGGTGTTAGTGGTGCCCAGAAGTTCGTGGGTATAGCCTTTGCGCATATCACAGTCGATAAGCAACACACGTTTGTTGGTCTGGCTGATAACCGCAGCAAGGTTTGCGCAAACAAATGTTTTACCGATGGACGGGCTAACGCCGGTTAACATCAGGACATTATTTGACGCCTGCATCATGGCGAAGTGTAGGCTGGTACGTAGACTACGAATCGCTTCGATGGCCAGATCCGTCGGGTTGCCGACGGCCAGCAGTTGGCTTTGTTTGTTACGTCGCGCGCCTTTAACATTACGCACCTTGGCGTTATCGTGGGATTTCTGCCATTCAGAAAGTGGGATGCTGGCATAAACCCCAATGCCTGCCTCTTCCAGTAGCGCCGGGCTTTCGATGCCACGATTGAACAGTGAGCGTAACAGCACAACCACAATCGACAATATCAGACCCAGAATAATGCTACCGAGGATAATCAGCGCACGTTGTGGTTTCACCACCCCCGGTTGAGCAATAGCCGCATCGACAATCCGCACATCGCCAACGGTACTGGCTTCAGTGATTTTCAGCTCTTGCTGTTTGTTCAGCAGTTGCATGTAAACCTGCTGGCCGGATTCCACGTCACGCGTTAACCGCACGATTTCCTGTTGGGTCTTCGGCATTGCCGTCACGCGCCCATTCAGGCGGGCTTTTTCTTCTTCCAGGGTTTGGCGTTTTTCCAAAAGCGTGCGATATGCCGGGTGAACTTTGGTGTACAACTTAGAGATTTCAGCCTCTTTGAAGGTCAACTCGTTGAGCTGCGCATCAATATTCACCATGGTGTCGAGGACTGATTTTGCTTCAAGGGACAGGTCAACCGAATCCTGCTCCTGACGATAGGCGTTGAGTTTGTTTTCTGCCGCATCAAGACGCGTGCGAACTTCTGGCAGTTGTTCTGCAAGGAATTTTAGGCTTTTCGCCGCTTCTTCCGACTTGCGTTGGATGTTCTGCTCAAGATAGTTGCGAGTAATGCTATCCAGAATTCCACGGATTTTGTCTTTATCTTCGCCAGTATAAGACAGGCTCAATACGCCAGTATCTTTGCCATTTTCAGCCACCGTCAAGTTACCCTGAAGCTGGTTTATCATGCCAAGCGTGGAGTATTTGGTCACCGTAAAGGTGTCCCCGGGTTGCGCTTTGATAGCACTGACCGTCAGGGTGATACCTGCTTTATTCAGCGTTTGGCCGACCTGGCCTTTGGCGCTAAATCCGTTATCGCTGGTCAACACATATTGTGTTGGACTCAGCACTTCTACCGTAAAGACATTTTTGGCCTGACCAGCAGGAAGGTTAAAGCTGTCGACGACGACGGTGTCATTCTGACGGCCTTGCAGGCGATCCCAGCCCGCACCCAGCAGCCAGAAACGGTTTTTCTCAACCGCTATGTCGAGGTTGAGATCGTCAACCGTCTTCCCCAATACCAGGCGCGACTGAATCAACTGTATTTCTGCAGTAGAGGCTGGCGGCTTGTTAGAGAGTGCCGAGTTAATATTATTGACCAGTGAATTACCGGTATTTTGCTCGATTTGCACCAGTGCATCAGCTTTATAGATTGGTGTGGCAAACAGTGCATAGACGGTCGCTAACACGGCAAAAATTGCCGTGATCCCCAAAACCCACCAACGGGCTTCGAGAACCGTGCCAAACAATCGGCCAATATCAATTTCATCATTGCCCTCAGTCGGGGCGCTCGAACGGCGTGATTTTTCTGTCATTGTTAACCCTGAGGAGCGTTGAGTGCGTTAGCCCATTTTTGGGCGCTGAGATCCAGAAGACCGTAAACCGCTTCAAAAGCGTCATGGCTTTTGCGATACGGATCGGGGATTTCCCGTTCCGCATCCCAGTGACCAAACAGCATCACTTTGCCGCGCATCTCTGGAGCCATTTCGCAAATTGCGGAGATATGGCGCTTTTCCATGGCGAGGATCAGGTCATATTCGCGGCACATTTTGCCGGAAACCTGTTTTGCACAATGCCCCTCCAGGGAGAGGTTATGCTGTTGCGCTACGCGAATGGCGCCAACATCAGCCCCTTTTCCTACCAGTGCCCCGAGCCCCGCAGACCTCACGGTAAGCTCCGGGTGATAGCTTTGCAGTAACCGCTCAGCGGTTGGGGAACGGCAAATATTTCCCACACAGACAACCAAAATTTTATTGAACATAGCGCCTTACCAGGTATGGATATCTTTGACGGTATCCGTCATGTAACGAACGCCATTGATCGTTGGCAGCAATTGGTTAATCAGACGATTCCAACGCGTGACCGGTGCGGTGGTGACATACACCACGTCATAAGGTTGCAATTGGAATTCGGTACCCATCACCAGCGACGTTGCATCGGACATATCAAGCTGATAAATGTTGGCAATTTTGCCACCCTGCTTTTCTTTGATTGGACGAATGACGAAGATGCCGCTGGCGTTCGAAGTGGTCATATCCAGACCTTCGGCCTGGCCGAGCGCTTCGGTCAGTGTCATGCCACTGAAGTCCATTTTCAGGGTGGCTTGCTTCTTCACTTCACCCATCACGAACACTTTGAGATCGTCATTACGCGGCACAAATAAAATGTCGCCGGGATAAAGCAGATGGTTCTGGCTCAGGTCGCCGTTTTGCATCAGTGCTTGCAGGGAAATACGTTTTTCCTTGCCGTTGTGCGTTAACACGACGTTTCGCCAGTCAGCTGCATCGGTCAGGCCGCCTGCGGCGTTGATGGCATCGAGAATAGTGAGCGGCACATTGGTAATTGCCTGCTGACCGGACTTATTCACCTGGCCTGAGACATAGGCTTTTTGGGAGCGGAAACCAGCGATATTAACGTCCACCTGCGGGTCTGCGATGTACGTCGCAAGACGGCTAGTAATATCACTGCGGATTTCAGACAATGTTTTACCCGTGACTTTAATTTTACCGACATACGGATAGAACATCGTGCCGTCGGGCTGTACCCAGTTACCGGCATCACTTGAGCTACGGTACTGACCAGCAGGCGTTGTCAATTCAGGGTGATCCCACACGGTGACGTTCAGAACATCACCGGGTCCCACGCGATATTGGTAAGTGGAAATTTCCTGGTCGAGTGACATATTTGGCTGCGCGACTGCCGGGCGAACTCGTAATTGTTCGACAAGGCGCGGTGTTAACGGATACACGTTAACCATGCGGTCCAGATCGAAATCTGAATCTTGCTGCTTGATGACATCTTTCCCCACCGTAGACATATTGCTACCGGGGAGGAGTGTGCAACCACTCATAAGGGTTACCGACACCAATAAAGGCATCAATTTAAGTTTGTATTTTATCATTGAGTATTTATCACTATGGCAGAGTAATTATCCTGAACGAATAAAATAAGTGACTCGTTAGGTTTTTGAATGAGGCATGAATTGAACCCTATTTGCCTTTTGGAATACTTCCAAAATAACTGGCATCAATCCTAAAAAATCCTTATTTCCCGATATCCTATTGACAGAATAATTGAGGCTTATTCTCTGGCCTTTGAGCATGCTACCGCCCCTGGCTTACAGTCACCAACCTACTGAAAAAAGACAATTTATAAGGTGACGCAATGTTATGGATTAAATCCAAAGAATTATCTCAGGAGTAAAGCCCAACGGCGCCAGGTTAAATATCACGTCTTCAGCGAATATTAAAAATACATCTAATATCAGATACCGATACGGATTGTTGCAGTTAACCCTATATCAGGCAAGGCACCACCGAAGAATACCGAGACTTTTAAGATTAGTATTAACAGCACAATTACACGGTTTTAGGAATTTCTTTATATTGACAGAAAATTAATTAATGATATATCGCAAAGCAATATACAGATATATCTCATGGGAATTTCCCACTAAGAAAAAGCCATGATCCGTTATTCGTGAAAATAATTAATTATTTACCTTATTATTTTAATGGGAATGTGTGCGATAGTTGCCGACCTTTTGGCGTTCAACGATTTATTTCCCCTGATGTTGCAATTCTGCCCCTGCTTAACCATCATTTAAATGTGACATTTGTCATCTTAAAAAGGTTCTGAACGATTTATGGAATGGATTGCCGACCCCTCCATTTGGGCAGGTCTCATCACACTGGTGGTTATCGAGCTAGTCCTGGGTATTGATAACCTGGTGTTTATCGCCATCCTTGCCGAAAAATTGCCACCGACGCAACGTGACCGAGCTCGCGTCACTGGGCTTATCCTCGCCATGTTAATGCGTTTATTGCTCCTGGCCTCGATATCCTGGCTTGTCACCCTGACTCGTCCTCTGTTTTACGTGGGCTTACTCGCCTTTAGCGCCAGAGATCTGATCATGCTTTTCGGTGGCTTGTTCCTGATATTCAAAGCCACCGTTGAGCTTAATGAGCGCCTCGAGGGTAAAGACAGCGAAACACAAGCCCAGCGGCGCGGTGCGCGGTTTTGGCCCGTCGTGACGCAAATCGTGATTCTGGATGCGGTGTTTTCTCTGGATTCAGTGATTACCGCAGTCGGGATGGTTGACCATCTGGCCGTTATGATGGCGGCGGTGATTATCGCGATATGTCTGATGCTGCTGGCAAGCAAATCACTGACACGTTTTGTGAACAACCATCCGACCATTGTGATTTTGTGTCTTAGCTTCCTGTTGATGATTGGTTTTAGCCTGGTGGCTGACGGCTTTGGCTACCATATTCCGAAAGGTTATTTGTACGCCGCCATTGGTTTCTCAGTGATTATTGAAAGCCTTAATCAACTCGCTATTTTCAATCGCCGGCGCTTTTTATCAGCGGATCAATCGTTGCGTCAACGCACTGCCGAGGCAGTGCTGCGTTTGTTGAATGGCAAAAAGGAAGAGGCAGAGCTGGATGCGCAGACGGCATCACTGATTGCCGATCACGCACAACAAGATGAAATTTTTGAACCGCAAGAGCGGCTGATGATTGAACGAGTGCTGAATCTGAACCAGCGCACGGTCAGTAGTATCATGACCTCGCGCCATGACGTCGAGCACATCAACATTCGCGATCCTGAACCTGAGATCCGGGCGTTACTGGATAAAAACCAACATACCCGTGTCGTGATAACCGGCAATGGTGATGAAATTTTGGGTGTGGTGCACATCATTGATTTACTCCAGCAAATGCTAAAGGGTGAGCCGTTTAATCTCGAGGTGCTGATTCGCCAGCCATTGGTCTTCCCGGAGACACTGCCGTTGCTCGCAGCACTAGAGCAATTCCGCAATGCCAGAACGCACTTTGCCTTTGTTGTGGATGAATTTGGTTCAGTCGAAGGAGTGGTGACGTTAAGTGACGTCATGGAAACCATTGCCGGTAATTTACCGAATGAAGTGGAAGAGATAGACGCACGCCATGACATCCAGAAAAACCCGGATGGAAGCTGGACAGCAAACGGCCATATGCCGCTCGAAGATTTAGTCCAGTACGTGCCACTGCCGCTGGAAGACAAACGTAACTATCACACTATTGCCGGGTTATTAATGGAGTCGCTACAGCATATTCCGGTGACAGGAGAAACCGTTGAGGTAGGGAATTACCTGCTACGCACACTGCAAGTGGAAAGTCATCGAGTGCAGAAAGTGCAGATTGTGCCACTGGAAGTGAATGATGAGATGGATTACGAGATGTGATCTTATGGTGGATTTGCGATAGCGACATCCACCATAAGACCCAATGATTATCAAAACTACAGCTTATCGAGCAACTCCTTTACGTCTTTCGACTTGCTGCTGTCTTTATGCTTGTCTAACCAATCATTCATGCGACGTTTCATTTCGCCCTGTAACTGTTTGCGCAGCACCTGGTCGACTTGTAACGAGTAATTCAGCTTCTGCCACGGGCCATAGACGCGCAGCGGAATAGGTGTGGTTTTCAACACATCAATCAGCTTACTGTCCCCTTCCCAACCGCCCAACACAGTGACATTAAATTGGGTATCACAAAGCTGTTTAACCAAATCCAACGAACCTTGCCCAGTCAATTCCAGTACGGACGATTGACCTTCCATGTCCTTGAACAGCAATTCACCGTTGTTGAGCGTAGCCTGCGCCGAGAAGCTATCGAGCATCGTCGCATCGTCGAAATTCTCTTTGATCTTCACATCGCTATTGCTGCGAGTGACCGCTTGCTGAATCAACTGCTGGAAATTCAACCCCTTCATAGCGCTATGGGACATGGTAATGCTCGCATCCCCTTCCCAACTGCGGCGGAATGCCTGGGCATTGAGTTTATCACCGCGGAACTCACCCTCCATTGACAGCAAACCAGTCAGGGCAATGGGATAATCGAAGGCGGTAAGAATCTGCCCGATTTCGACGTTATCTACTTTGGGAGTAAAGGTTAATTGCGATTGATTATTGCGAACATCAAGCTCCCCTGGGAGCGACATACTGCCGTGACCTAAATGCCCCGTCAGCGCAGAAACAGTCAGCAAACCGTACTGATTTGTCACCGCCGATTGCACATCGGTGAAGTCAAGGCCGCGCCAGCGCACACTTGAAGCTGCAATGTTAATCTGGGCGCTAAAACCGCGCAGATTCTGGTAACTGCTATCGTCATTTCCGGATGCGATAACCGGCCGTGGCAACGTCGGCTGCTGTTGCGCCTGCTGTTCGGCCTGGGTATTGGTCACCGCATTCGCAACCACCAGACCATCGAAATTCAATTTATTGGCATGGAGGTCGAACATCCACTGAGGTTTATTTTCCAGCACTACATTTGCGTTGCCTTGTAAATCGCTGTCGTTCGCCGTCAGATTGAGCTGATTAAGTTCGAGTCGACGCTCGGGTTCCAGCCAACGAGCCGCTACTGTCCCGGTACCAGAAATCCCCTTAACCGGAAGATCAGCCCCTTGAACCTGATAATTGAGCTTCGAGACAGTGGCACTCAACTGTCGCGGGTATTCCGCGGCATTCAGATCAGCCACCAGCGACAAATTTAGGTCACGCTGATCGCGATTGATACGGCTGCTCAGTTCGATATGCGCCTGTTTTTTATCATCCTGCTCCATGTGCAGGTTGATATTGCGTACAGTAATTTGTTCATCGTTGTCATGCTGGAACACCAGAACACTGTCGACCACTTTCAATTTGGCGATATCGAAGGACCAACCGCGTACTTCGTCAGCATCAGGGATACTGCCTGATGGCCCAACTGGGGCGTCTTTCGGACGACGCTCTTCACTCTGCGGTGTGAGTTGAATCACCGCCCCTTTGAGCATCACCTGATTAACTTGTAATTGGTGGGAAATCAGCGGCATTAACGCTACATCGAGGCGCATGTTATCAGCGCTAAGCAAAGGCTGGCTGGCACCGGGTGCGGTGAGCGACATACGGCCTGACAGAATACTGAGTTGCGGCCAGACGTGCCAACGCAGCGGCCCCTCTATATTCAGCTGGTAGCCACTGCGGGATTCAACCTGACGCACCATATATGCACGAAAATCATTGGGATTGACCAACAGCACCAACGCAGAGAGGCCAGCTGTAAGCACCACCAGCAAGATCATCAGCGTGGTTAAAAATCGTTTCATACAGCCCTCATACAGATGGGAACTCAGTCCTTATCAATACGGCTTGCAACCGCACCTTGCTGATCGCGATATTTCGCATCCTGGCGGCTGTTGTAAGGACGTGCAGCTGGGCCAGAAAGTGGCTCGAAGCTCAGTGCGCCAATCATCATGCCAGGGCGTAACGCCAGAGGTAGCTTACCGGAATTATAGAACTCAAGTACGATGCAGCCATGCCAGCCTGGGTCGATACGATGTGCAGTAACGTGAACCATCAAGCCTAAACGAGCCAAAGATGAACGCCCATCTAACCAACCGACTAAATTCGCAGGCAGTGTAACGGACTCCAGTGTTACCGCCAGCGCCAATTCGCCCGGATGCAGATAAAAAGCATCGCCTTCGTTGAGGACAATTTCGTCGCTCATCACGCGTTCCAGCGCAGCGCTCACTTCGTCTTTTGGACCGCTTAAATCAATAAATGGTGCAGTATGACCACTGAAAGTACGGAATTTGTTCCCCAAACGGACATCAACGGTAGCACCGCTAATGCGTTCAACTGGCGGACGAGGGGTAATCGTTAAGCGCCCGTCATCAAGCCAGGCTTCTATATCGCGGTCACACAAACGCATCGTTGATGCTCCTTATCAAGCTCAGTTTTATTTACCCTGCCACAGCGCACCACAGATAGCCACGCTACGACGAGTAAATACCGGGATTACATTATTTTTTGCGAGCCAACCAGATGAATGGGCTCGCCGATGGCAGTGACGCCGGAAGATTATTCAAAGAACTGACTGATCTTCGCCTTCAGGATATCAATGGCGATACGGTTTTTACCCCCGCGCGGCACGATAATATCGGCATACTGCTTAGAGGGTTCGATGAATTGTAAAAACATCGGACGAACAGTTTTCTGATACTGAGCCATTACGGAGTCCATTGAACGGCCACGTTCGTTAACATCGCGTTTCATACGGCGCATCAGACAAATATCCAGCGGCGTATCAACAAAAATGGAGAAGTTCATCTCTTCGCGCAGACGAGCATCCGTCAGCAACAAAATCCCTTCCAGAATAATGACTTTCTTCGGCATTAAATGAACGGTGTTACCGGTACGAGTATGTTCCACATAACTATAAACAGGCAGTTCAATGGGGTTACCGGCTTTTAGCGTTTGAAGATGCTGGAACAGCAAATTGTGGTCCATCGCGTTGGGATGGTCGTAATTGGTCTTAACTCGTTCATCCATCGAAAGATGGCTTTGGTCTTTGTAGTAACTGTCTTCTGGAATGACACCAATGTGTTCATCACCAACCTGATCGCGCAATTCGCGATACAGTGTGCTGGCTATAAGACTTTTTCCTGAAGCCGACGCACCGGCTATCCCGATGATGACGCATTGATGGGACTTGTCAGTCATGTTGTAACGAGCCTTGTTGACTTAAATGTTGAGGAAGGGCGACGCTACATGCGTCAAACGCGGCAATTATAGGGAGATCCGCCCGCTGATACCAGAGTAATGCGCTCTGGTG
>DATERH010000015.1:0-5794 GCA_035271785.1 Buttiauxella sp. | reverse complement strand
TTCTGTAAATCTCTTTTATCATCGGGTTCAAGTGGACTTGATGGTTGTCCCTCTCCAGGAAGGTCAAGCGGTTCCTCTTGAGGGGAAGGTTCTAAATCAGGGGCAGGATCATCAAAATCAGGACGTCCGGACATATATACTTCTTAATAATTCATGTGTTTTTTATTTCTGATCTCTTTTGGCCGATTTTTTATCCTGCTCATCATTGTTTCGATCTTTCCCTTTTTCTTTCCCATTATTCTTGTCCTGGGACCGCTCATTAGAGATGTTCATATGTTTAGCTTTCATGGGTAACTCCAGTGATAATGACAGCAAATTGCTGTATATTTATTATAGTAGCAATATCGAAAATAAATCACACACTTGCTGTTACTAAAAATATCCCGCCCCCATGTCATTAAATACCGGGCATATTAAATAAAATACTTACAAATAAATTACAAACAGAGCATCCACTCAGGGAGGTAAACTATTGGCCGCCCCCTAAAATTTTGCATCTCCTAAACTAAACAGCATTCAATTGGTACTAAGAAAGAACCACCATAGTTATGTTTTTTCTTAAGACTTCATATGCCGAGCTTTGCCACCAGAAAGTGGAACAGTTTCCTCATCTTCTTCATCATTCTTATAAACTTCTATGAATTCATCAGCATGACCAGGAGCGCCTCCTTCATCTTCCCATTCATTTAACGAGTGTAGCCATTCCTCCTGAGTCATGACTTTACCTGTTTTGGTACTACGTAGGTGAATATTCATAACACGCTCCCATTCTTTTACTCACCCAAGAGTATAGCTCAACGCAGTTAAACATCAGTTCGAAAACTCAATTAACCGCGTATAATATTTTGGTTATTTTTTATGGGGTTATACCAATAACAATCTACTATTCGAGAAAATAATTTTCATCAACAGCCTGAGGCTAATCCTATTTCAACCGCTTGCGCTTGTTGATCTCTTGGATGCGGCCAGGCTATTCATGACTCTGATGAGGAGAATGCCAACTCCAGGGAAACATCGATAAAAAGAGCATGTGAAACTGAGACTCCTCTAGCCCTCCTTGTGAGGGCTTTTTTTTGGGGTTGATGCACTTCGCTTGTTAAATATTGAGTCTTTTCTAGAATTTAAAGGCGCTTTGCTATGTCAGGTAAAGCCGTCGTTCAGAAATACCCGTGTGCTCAAGGACGAGCCATCACTAGTTTTTCCTTTCCAGCTCTATCTGCCTAATGCCTGCGAAGTTATTGTTGCCCTTCTCAATCACCGCCAGCAGCGGCTTTATCCACAAAACAGCCTGGCAGTACGTCATTGAGCTGGCGGCAGCGGCACTATCATCGGCTGCGTCAGGTCCGTCGGTATCGGCGTGCATTGCGCTGGAACGTAAACGGTACGCGTATTCGAGCAGCCCACCAGCAATGTCAGCAGGAACAGGCAGATCACAGGTTTTTTCACGGCGGAGAATCTCCCGGTATGCGATTACGGTTTCTTCGGTGCTGGTGTCGATCATGGAGTTAAGCTTATTGGCATGTTCTGCAACCTGATTGAACCGATAGAAGTTGAATGCCTGGGTGGCGATCACCTGCCCCTGCAAAGAGTTGTCACTTCGCAGAACGTCGTTATCGCTCTGAAGGTTACTGGCGTCCGAGCAACTCTTAACGAGGGCGGCCGAAAGGACAGCAATAACGACAACGCCTATAAGGCCCGGATTAATTTTCATTGGTCCAGCCCCCAGCACGCCAATGCGCTTTCCTGATCGCGCCGCTCGACCTGCCCATAGCAGCCATTCTTCTGGCCTTTGGTCAGGCGGCAATCACGGCCACCATCTTTAATCCACCAGCGGATAGCATCACAGGCTCCTTTCCGGTCACCAGCATTGATACGCTTGTAGAACGTCGAGGGGAAACATTTACCGGGGCCGATATTGTACGGGCAGAACGAAGCAATACCCGCTTTTTGTGGTTCGGTCAGCGGCACCTTAATATTGCCATCAACCCACGCAAGCGCTCTATCACGTTCGATGGCGTTTACCTGATCGCATTTCGCCTGCGTTAGCTTCATGCCCTGCACAACCGGTTTACCATCAACCATCGTGGCGCCACGGCAAATAGTCCAGATACCACTGCCATCTTTGTACGCCGTGAGGCTGTTACCCTCCCTCTCATTCAGGAACTGATCGAGAATGACGGATGCTGGCGCACCAGCGAGTACCAGCCCTAGAACAGCAGCACTCAGTTTTGCTCTGGTCCCCATCAGTCACCTACCTTTTGTAACGCCTCAACGACCACGCTTGCTGCTGCTGGACGTTCGTGAAGGGGTTTGTCACCAACGCCTTTCAGGTAGTCATTGACCATTTTTGTTCGCTTCTCATCCTCTTTATGCCTGCGGTGTGCATCTACACGCCCGTTGATGTAGGAGGCAAGCGAGATAAGCAAACCAGCAGCGCCAAAGAACATGAACACCAGATCCTGAGTGGTAAATCCAATGGCAGAAGCCAGAGCTGCTACCCACGCGAAGAACTGCGTGAAGATGTTCCCTGAATCGTTCATTTTCATCGTCTCTCACCTCGCTGTGTGCGGGTGCTGTGTGGAGGGAATAAAAAAAGGCCGCCGAATGGCAGCCCCAAAAACGAAAAAACCCCGCCGAAGCGAGGTTTGGAATTTTGTAACGTCATGGGCGTAATAACCCAGCGTTGAAATGAGATTAGCCATTTTCCGCCAGTTTTGCAACACCAACTTTTGCAATGCAATTTCTTTAGCAAAAAGTGCTATTGGTACGATCACCATCAAAACCACATTTATCTGATCCAAAAGTAAACATGTTGTTTACTGACATTACCTTTGGGGTAACTTCGCCGAAATTGTCGTCATCTATCAAAAACACCCATTTAAATATTCGCAAACGTGCAGGTATCGCACAACAAAGAATATTGAAATATAGCTAAGCTTGCTTATACACTGGCCGCCGATAACCAAGGTTATCTTTCCAGCAGGTTGGTGATGTTGGGAAATCATTTCATCGCTTCGAGTTTGGATGGGAAGCGAAAGGAGGCTTACATGAGAACAGTAGCGAGACGATCGATACAGACGATTGAGCATAGAACTCAAGTCGTCGGTTCTTTTGTGGACTCAAACACAGCGAAAGAGTTCTTCGTGAGAAGGTTGAGTGATCGCGTCTCCCCATCTCGGCAACTTTTTATCGTTACCATAAACAATGATGTCTGCAATGGCGACGTTATCCCATTTGCAGAAATTTCGCTGTCAAACGATAAGATGCGTTATGTGGTCAAACCATCGACTCAGTACCCTCAGTATGCGCAAGACAGCTTGCTCAAACGCATTGAAGCCGCCATTGCCCAATACATGAAGAACTACAGGGAAAAAAACTATCATTAAAGGCTGATGCATGGCTCCAGCATTAATACCTACTTATAGCAAGGATCTGAGCATCACGCCTTTTGGCGAAAAGCTCCTCATTGAAACGTTCTACTTCTTCACCCTTGAAGCTGGACTTCTCCGAGCGGATGAATACATAGTCACCGCTGGTGATTACCATTACTACCTGGATGTTTACCAACTCGGTTGCACTACTGATGATTTTTTCCAGGATCATGGTGAACAACTCCTTGACTCAGGGGCATCAATGCAGGATATCGTCAACACCCTGCTCTCTTTTGATATGGTTGATGACAACAAGACCATTAAGATTGGTCGGATCCAGTATAACGACTTTAATTTCATTGAAGAAAACGGTCAGACAATGACCGGAAAGCAAATTAAAAGTGCTGTAATAAATCCTGATTTTCAATCTACTGGGCTGGCCCGATTCATCTACGTCATGCTCACTAAAAAGCATGAGTATCTCATTTGCGACAACGTCCAGAGCGTTGCCGGCGGTGCATTGTGGGCAAGCAGTATTCTTCGAATTGCAGTGGTAAGGATTTACGACTCCAAAACAAAAAAATTTGTTGATGTCTTGGGTCATGGCGGCAGGGGCTTCTCTGGCCTGATACCGTGGAGTTCCCAGAACTTGTCCATTGATGATGTTGTAAGGTGGGGCAGAGCTTTAGATGATAAAAACTGCTGTCGCCATATTGTGCATGTCATCTGCAAAGACAGACTCATTGATTATGAGTTTCACGATTACGTCTCTTACAGCAACGATGGGTCTGAATAGAACTCGTTTGTATGTTTACCTCCCTTGGCTAACACCTTGGGAGGTGTTCAAATTACCTTCCCGAACTACCTTGTAACCTGGCTGAGAACTTTTTCAGCGAAAGATTCTTCAATGTGACAATGCTCGACCAGACGATCAAAGAAGAGTTTATAGTTGCGGCGCCATGTGGTTTCGGTGACTCCCAAGGCTTTAAATACCTCGGTATCTTTCAGGCGTGGATATCCTCTACCGGAGCAGCGCGGGCATTTTTTATAGACCGGTACACCCTGCAGCTCTGATTTCTTCTTATTCAATACCTCACCGCGACCTCGACAACGGCACTCGTTTTTAACGTGACCTTTTCCGGTGCAGGTCTTACACACAATACGAACCTGTTCACGTACCTCTTTCCACACCTCCCAGTCTGAAGGCGATATGCCTTTTGTGTCTCTGACCCATTTTGGTGGTTTGCCGTCCGGATATGTAACTTTATTCGTGAATACCTCTGCCGTTATGAACTTCTCTCCGGCGCAGCTGCTGCACGTGATCAGGCTGGCCGCACTCAGCGAATAATCGCGGAAAACATACTTTGCCAGCGTCTGGAGAAATGCAACCCTGCCCCCTTCTGACATTTTACTCAATGGTGCGTGCCGTTCTGCCCGCTGCACAGCCAACTGATGAATGTAGGCGATGATATTATCCGACGACATAACCCCGGCTTTTGCCAGATAAAGCTCAATACCAACCGCAGCTTTTGATGTAAGCAGACCAAGTGAAGCCATTACATCTGTGATAGTCAACATATCAGCTGTTTTACCGCAGGGAACGGCACCGGGTAACATCGATTTTGGTGAGAAATACTTAGGTAAACTTTCCAGCTTCATTTTATGTCCTCGATAATGATCATTCCGGTTTCGCCCCATATTTTTGATGTCCGGGCGTCCCAAATGTGGGAATCATCCTCAAACAAGGCGTCCAGCAGAGATTTTTTTAAGTTGTCCAGATCGGGCTTTTGCTGATGGGGCTGGCCGTCCATAGCCGCGCGCTTTTTCTTGCTCCAGCTCGGCGGCATCGGTAAAACGAAGGTGATATGGGCGCCGCTTTCGGGCACCTGGATTCCATGAAGGCGAGCTTCATCGCAAAACATGCGATAACGCATCACCGGCGGCCGCTGTTTCCATTTATCGCGGCGAGTCATGCGGGGTTTTCCGACAGGAGTGATGATGTATTTAGGCATAGAACACTCCTAGCTCTAACTGGACCTGCTCCAGCAGCTGCAACTCGGTACCGAAGTTTTTCTCCCATTGCTTACGGCCAGCATGAATCGCCACACCATAACCGCCGTTGCGATGGTGCATATGGCACAGGGGAATTGATTTTCGATGGTCAGCGCGCTGGCTTATGCCCTGCCCGGTTCGGATATGGTGGATTTCCGCAGGCGTTTCGCCCAGGTTCTGATTTCTGCACACGATGCAGCCCAGTGCGGCCACACGCGAAAGATGGAGGTTATCTGCTTTCTTCATGCTGGACCACCAGCACAAGCAGAAACACCGTGCACGAACGTACGGTGTGAGTGACATTGGGTAATGCTCTGCGCCATTTTGATTCCTCAGGTTGGCGCAGTAATCAGAGGGTGTTCAGCCCATTT
>DATERH010000014.1:0-5974 GCA_035271785.1 Buttiauxella sp. | reverse complement strand
GCGGGGGCGGCTTCATGATGCTGCGCACCAAAGACGGGAAAACTACCGCTATTGATTTCCGCGAAATGGCACCAGAAAAAGCCTCGCGCGATATGTTCCTTGATGCGCAGGGCAATGCTGACAGTAAAAAATCCCTTACATCTCATCTCGCTTCAGGCACGCCAGGCACCGTGGCAGGTTTCTCCATGGCGCTGGAAAAATACGGCACACTGCCGCTCAACAAAGTTATCCAACCGGCTATTAAGCTTGCGCAGGAAGGTTTTACCGTGAACGATGCGCTGGCTGAAGACCTGAAGATTTACGGCGCAGAAGTTCTTCCTAATCACCCAAACAGCAAAGCTATTTTCTGGAAAGCTGACGGTGCACCCCTGCAAAAGGGCGACAAACTGCTGCAGACCAACCTCGCCAAAAGCCTCGAAATGATTGCCGAAAATGGCCCGGATGCATTCTATAAAGGGGCCATTGCTGACCAGATTGCCGAGGAAATGGCAAACAATGGCGGCCTGATTAGCAAGGTTGACCTGGCCAATTACAAGGCGGTTGAGCGTACGCCAATTAGCGGTGATTACCGTGGCTACCAGATATTCTCCATGCCACCACCGTCTTCTGGCGGCATCCACATTGTGGAAATCCTCAATATCCTGGAGAACTTCGACCTCGCCAAATATGGTTTTGGCAGTGCCAATGCGATGCAGCTAACGGCAGAAGCTGAAAAATATGCCTATGCCGATCGTTCGGAATATCTCGGTGACCCTGACTTTGTCAAAGTGCCGTGGCAGGCGCTGACCAGCAAAGCCTACGCAAAATCGCTGGCTGAACAGATAGATATCAACAAAGCTCGCCCGTCGAGTGAAATTAAACCCGGGACACTTGCGCCGTATGAAAGTAACCAGACCACGCATTTTTCGGTGGTGGATAAAGACGGCAATGCCGTGGCGGTGACATACACCCTGAATACCGTGTTTGGCAGTGGCATTGTGGCGGGAAATACCGGCATCCTGATGAACAACCAAATGGATGACTTCTCGGCGAAACCTGGTGTGCCGAATGTCTACGGGCTGGTGGGTGGCGATGCTAACGCCGTCGGGCCGCATAAACGCCCGCTGTCGTCGATGTCGCCAACCATCGTGGTTAAAGATGGGAAAACCTGGCTGGTGACCGGGAGTCCTGGCGGTAGCCGTATCATCACCACGGTGCTGCAAATGGTGATGAACACCATCGATTATGGGATGAACGTTGCCGAAGCCACTAACGCACCACGTTTCCATCATCAATGGTTGCCTGATGCGTTGAGAGTCGAGAAAGGCTTTAGCCCGGATACGCTCAACCTACTGAAAGATAAAGGGCAGAAAGTCGAAGTGAAAGAAGTGATGGGCAGCACGCAGAGCATAATGGTAGGAACAGATGGCATGTTATATGGCGCATCTGATCCTCGTTCTGTGGATGATCTAACCGCCGGATATTAAGTTTTTCCCCTCTCCTTAAAGGGGAGGGGACTCGATGTAAACCTCCAGATTTTGGATACAAAATCCAGAATCTGGGGTTCAGTACAGATTTTCGCCCTCTCCTGGGGGGAGAGGGCCGGGGTGAGGACGATTTATTCCGGCTTAATCCGCGCCATAAAATACGCATCCACATACTTACCCTCGCGCAGAGCGTAATTCTTGCCGGTGCCTTCAATTTCAAAACCGAATTTGCGATACACCGCGACAGCTGATTCGTTATCGACGAACACGGTCAACTCGGTGCGGTCTATGCGTAGCCAGTTATCACACAGGTCGGTCATTGCTTTTAGCAAGGCGCTGGCGACGCCGCGATTGCGCTGTTGCCCGCAGACACTTAACCCGAAAGTCGCAACATGGCTGCGGCGTGGATTTTGCTCAATATCCAGAACTAAATGCCCGGTAACCACATCGTCAATACAGGCAACAAGTTGGCGACGGCCTGGGGATGAGCGCTTCATTCGTTCTTCCCACATTTCTAGAGAAGGATGAGGAGCTTGTAGCGTGTTGTGATAAACCTCTGGCTGGGCATTCATCTGCCGTAAAGCATCCAGATCTCTTAATTCAGCGTGGCGTATCACTATCTCGCTCATTCCTTTTCTCCTCAAATAGTTAGGTAACCCTTTCAACATTATTGATTTTTTTATTTTGGTCAACTGCTAACTTTTTCTAAAAAATAGTAGACAAGTGCGAATGATAATGATTATTATTGCCATGCGTTCAGGGGAGACTCTTACGGAGATAACCTGAAAGCACGACATTGCTCACATTGCTTCCAGTATTACTTAGCCAGCCTTGCGCTGGCTTTTTTTTTGCCCTTCTTATTTGAAGCTGTAGCTGTGTTGGCTGCGCTCTCTCACCCGAATCACTTACATAAGTAAGCTCATCGGGATTCGTTTTCTTGCCGCCTTGCTACAACTCCAACTAATTTGGGCATATCCTCGCGTAGGGCGGCTAAGTGCTGCGTCATTTGCCAAAAAACACGGTGCCAAAAAACCAAAGAATGAAGTAGGGTAAGTGCCATTCAAAGTCAAAAAGGACGAAGCAATGACCCTACACTGCGCTTTTATAGGTTTTGGCAAAAGCACCACCCGCTACCATCTCCCTTACGTTCTGGTTCGCAAAGATAAAATCCACGTCGCGCACATTTTTCGTCGCAGTGAAAAACCAGAAATCGAACAGCAACCGCAATACAGCCACATTCATTTTACCAGCCAGCTCGATGACATCCTGAACGACCCGCAGGTAAAACTGGTGGTGGTTTGTACTCATCAGGATAGCCATTTCGAATACGCAAAACGTGCGCTGGAAGCGGGTAAAAACGTGCTGGTGGAAAAACCCTTTACCCCGACACTTGCCGAAGCTAAACAACTTTTTGAATTGGCTAAATCAAAAGGGCTAACCGTTACGCCTTACCAGAATCGTCGTTTTGACTCCTGCTTCCTGACGATGAAAAAAGCTATCGAAAGCGGCAAATTGGGTGAAATTGTCGAAATAGAAAGCCACTTTGATATGTATCGTCCGGTTGCGGAAACTAAACCCGGCTTGCCGGCAGATGGCGCGTTTTATGGCCTTGGCGTGCATACCATGGACCAAATCATCTCATTATTTGGCCGACCGGATCGCGTCGCCTACGATATTCGTAGCGTGCGAAACAAAGCCAACCCAGACGATACCTTTGAAGCACAGCTTTTCTATGGCGACCTGAAAGCTATCGTCAAAACCAGCCATCTGGTGAAAATTGATTATCCGAAATTCCAGGTTCACGGCACCAAAGGCTCGTTTGTTAAATACGGCATCGACCAGCAAGAAACCAGCCTCAAGGCTTACATCATGCCGGGCGAACCGGGTTTTGCGGCAGACAGCAGTGTCGGCGTGCTTGAATATGTGAATGATGCGGGTGAAACCGTACGTGAAGAGATAAAACTGGAGCAGGGCGACTACGGGCGCGTGTACGACGCGCTGTATGAAACCATTCTTAACGGCAAACCGAATTACGTCAGAGAAATTGAAGCGATGACTAACCTCGAGATCCTCGAACGCGGATTCGAGCAGGCTTCACCTTCAACAGTCACCCTCGCCTGACCTGAAAAAAGACGCCTCAAACTTGTTCATTTTTTTTGAACAGAGGCGTCAATTTTCGCCCTCTATGATCATTTCCGATTCGGGTCCACACTTAGCCCATCAAACGAAATGCGGAGAAATGAAATGATCTTTTTAAGAAAATCTGAAGAACGTGGTCACGCGAATCATGGTTGGTTGGACAGCTGGCACACCTTCTCTTTTGCCAACTATTACGATGCCAATTTCATGGGTTTCTCGGCGTTACGTGTGATTAACGAAGACGTGGTGGAAGGTGGTGAAGGTTTTGGTACCCATCCGCACAAAGACATGGAAATACTGACCTATGTGCTCGAAGGTGCGGTTGCGCATCGGGACAGCATGGGTAACGAAGAAAAGGTTCCTGCGGGCGAATTCCAGATTATGAGTGCCGGTACCGGGATTACTCACTCCGAGTACAACCCAAGCAAAACCGAGCGTCTACGCCTGTACCAAATCTGGATTATCCCTGATAAAAAGGGCATCACACCGCGTTACGACCAGCGCCGTTTTGATGCACCGCAAGGGCGCCAACTGGTACTGTCGCCTGATGCACGTGACGGTTCCCTCAAGGTGAATCAGGACATGGAATTGTCGCGTTGGGCGCTGGCGAAAGATGAGCAAACTGTTTACCAGGTCCCAGCAGAACGCCGCATCTGGATTCAAGTTGTGAAAGGCGATGTATCGATAAATGGCACTCAAGCCAAAACCAGTGATGCGATCGCTGTGTGGGATGAGCAAGCCATTTCGATTCATGCCAGCGAAGCCAGTGAAATTCTGTTGTTCGATTTACCGCCAGTCTAATACCCCTCATCCTTCGCGTTGTAGCGGTGTTGGCTACGGAAATTCACCCCGGTCACTTACCTGAGTAAGCTCCCGGGGATTCATTTCCTTGCCGCCTTGCTACACCACGAATGATTTAGGGTATTTAAATGCATAGTTACCATTCACATCCTTCCTCGAAACAGGGGAAGGTTGTGCATTGTCCATGCTAAACTTTGCTGTCGATAGCCAACCCGCACAGCAGAACAATGAAAAAGAAAAGACCGGTATTACAGGATGTTGCAGATCGCGTTGGAGTAACCAAAATGACGGTCAGCCGTTTTTTGCGTAACCCTGATCAGGTTTCTGCTTTATTACAGGTAAAAATTGCCGCCGCCCTTGATGAACTTGGCTACATTCCCAACCGCGCACCAGATATCCTTTCTAACTCGACAAGCCGAGCTGTCGGCGTGTTATTGCCTTCGCTAACCAACCAGGTTTTTGCGGAAGTGCTGCGTGGCATTGAAAATGTTATTGATGCTTACGGCTACCAGACCATGCTCGCTCACTACGGTTACAAACCGGAGTTAGAAGAAGAGCGCCTGGAATCAATGCTTTCCTGGAATATCGACGGTCTGATCCTCACTGAACGCACGCATACTCCGCGCACCTTGAAAATGATTGAAGTGGCGGGGATCCCGGTTGTGGAACTGATGGACAGCATTTCACCGTGTCTGGACATCGCCGTAGGGTTCGACAACTTCGAAGCGGCACGCCAGATGACTGCGGCGATAATTGCTCGCGGTCACCGTCACGTCGCTTATCTTGGCGCTCGTCTGGATGAACGAACCGTGATTAAGAAAAAGGGGTACGAGCAAGCCATGCGTGAAGCGGGCCTTGTACCGTACAGCGTGATGGTCGAACAGTCCTCTTCTTACTCCACCGGTATCGAACTGTTTCGTCAGGCCAGGCGTGAATATCCGCAGCTCGACAGTATCTTCTGTACTAACGATGACTTAGCTATCGGTGCGGCATTTGAATGCCAACGCCAGGGTCTGAGTATCCCCAATGATATGGCGATTGCCGGTTTCCACGGCCATGATATTGGTCAGGTCATGGAGCCGCGTCTTGCCAGCGTGTTAACTCCGCGTGAGCGTATGGGGCGCATTGGTGCCGAGCGTTTACTGGCGAGAATTCGCGGTGAAACGGTCACTCCGCAGATGTTAGATTTAGGTTTTACGTTGTCGCCTGGCGGCTCAATTTAACGTCCCATCATCATTCAAGTTACAGGTGTGTTAGCTGCACCTGGAATTATTGAGCAGGAATGACTTTGTTTTTTGATGTACTTCACACTTATTCACTTTTTAATCGAATGGTTATTGCTTATTTCGCATGCTCTCCGGACAATGTTACCGATAACAGTTACCCGTAACAACCATTGATGCCAGTCGGAGCTACGCTATGAGTACTACTAACCATGACCACCATATTTACGTCCTGATGGGCGTCTCTGGCAGCGGTAAATCTGCTGTTGCAAGTGAAGTTGCACACCAACTCAATGCGGCGTTTCTTGACGGCGACTTCCTGCACCCACGTTGCAATATCATGAA
>DATERH010000013.1:0-10892 GCA_035271785.1 Buttiauxella sp. | reverse complement strand
CTCCAGACATTATCGGACGAATCGCCTTATCCTTAAGAACATATCCCAATAGGCTTGAAGTCCCGAACGGTATCAATTCCGTGGCAACCCTACACTAACCATGACATCCTGTCTCCAGGATGGGCTCTGAAAGCGTAAGCAGTTGTCTTTTTTTGCTTAAAGGCTGAGCCAGCGTGCTGAACAATGCGGGTATTTGGTTGTCGGAAAGCAGAAGTTTCCATTAAAATGGATTGGATTGATTTAAGCACACAAAGGGGGATGTGCTGGTTAATATGAAACATAAACTAAAAATGATGAAAATGTGTGGGCTTGGTGCTGCTGTGATGCTGTCGCTTTATACCACTTCGGTTTGGGCTTTCACCATCGATGATGTCGCAAAACAAGCGAAAACATTAGCGGGCAAAAGCTACGAAGCACCTAAAACTAATCTGCCATCGCAGTTCCGTGACATGAAATATGCGGACTACCAGCAGATCCAGTTCAATCATGATAAAGCCTACTGGAGCAAGTTAAAGACCCCATTTAAGCTTGAATTTTATCATCAGGGTATGTACTTCGACACCCCGGTTGCTATCAATGAAGTGACAGCGACAGCGGTTCATAAAATTAAGTACAGCCCAGATTACTTTAATTTTGGTAACGTAAAACACGATAAAGACACCGTTAAAGATCTTGGCTTCGCCGGGTTCAAAGTGCTCTATCCGATCAACAGCAAAGATAAAAACGACGAAATTGTCAGCATGCTCGGGGCGAGTTATTTCCGTGTGATTGGCTCAGGTCAGGTTTATGGTCTGTCTGCTCGTGGTTTGGCAATCGACACTGCTTTGCCATCTGGCGAAGAGTTCCCACGTTTCCGTGAGTACTGGATTGAACGCCCGAAAGCGGGTGAGAAAACGCTGACCCTCTATGCGTTGCTCGATTCCCCACGTGCAACCGGTGCGTATCGCTTTGTTATCACCCCAGGGCGTGACACTGTGGTCAACGTGCAGTCGAAAGTTTATCTGCGCGATAAAGTGGGCAAGTTGGGTGTTGCCCCGCTGACCAGTATGTTCCTGTTTGGGCCGAATCAGCCTTCACCAAGCACCAACTTCCGTCCTGAATTGCATGACTCCAACGGTCTGTCTATTCATGCGGGTAACGGTGAGTGGATATGGCGTCCACTGAACAACCCGAAACATCTGGCTGTGAGTTCCTTCGCAACAGAAAATCCGGTTGGCTTTGGGTTGCTGCAACGTGGCCGTCAGTTCTCGCGCTTTGAGGACATTGACGATCGTTACGATCAGCGTCCAAGCGCCTGGATTGCTCCGCAAGGTGATTGGGGTAAAGGTCACGTCGAGCTGGTGGAAATTCCAACCAACGACGAAACCAATGACAACATCGTTGCTTATTGGACTCCGGATCAACTCCCGGAACCAGGCAAAGAGATGAACTTCAAGTACACCATTACCTTTGGTCGTGACGAAGACAAAATGCATGCGCCAGATAACGCGTATGTTGCGCAGACTCGCCGCTCAACCGGTGATGTAAAACAGTCAAATCAGATTCGCCAACCTGATGGCACTATTGCGTTTGTCGTGGATTACGTCGGTGCGGACATGAAAAAACTGCCGCTTGATACGCCGGTTACTGCTCAAACCAGCATTGGTGACAATGGTGAAATCGTTGATAGCCAGGTACATTACAACCCAGTCACTAAAGGCTGGCGTTTGACTGTCCGTGTGAAAGTCAAAGATGAGAAGAAACCGACTGAAATGCGTGCAGCGTTGGTTAATGGCTCGCAAACGTTGAGTGAAACCTGGAGCTACCAGCTACCTGCCAATGAATAAGATGACTGATACTGCGTCTGAATATATTGATGCCCTCCCGCTTTCTGCACAGCAGAAGGCGGCTCTTCCAGCATTGGATCTGCAAGCGATGCATGAGGCGCTAGATGCGCAAGAGCACCATTATGACCGCGCCGATGATTCGCCTTTAGCCTCAGTAAAGGCCCGGCTCGAAGCGAGCTGGCCTGGGTCGTTGGGTGGTGAACAGCTGATAGAGGATGAAGAAGGGCGCACCCAGTTGCAGGCAATGCCAAAAGCAACGCGTTCTTCTATGTTCCCCGATCCGTGGCGTACCAACCCGATCGGTCGTTTCTGGGATCGTTTACGCGGGCGAGAAGTCAATCCTCGCTATATGTCGAAAGAAGAGGCTGACGCTGAGCAGAAATGGCGTACCGTCGGGACCATTCGACGTTACATTCTGCTGCTGCTGACCATTTCTCAGACCGTAGTTGCGACCTGGTATATGAAGACCATTCTGCCTTACCAGGGCTGGGCACTGATTAATCCATCCGACATGCTCGACCAGGATTTGTGGGTTTCCTTCATGCAACTGCTGCCGTATGTGCTGCAGACTGGCATTTTGATCCTGTTCGCGATTCTGTTCTGTTGGGTTTCAGCCGGTTTCTGGACCGCGTTGATGGGCTTCCTTCAGCTACTGATGGGCAAAGATAAATACAGTATCTCTGCTTCAACAGTCGGTGATGAGCCCATCGATCCGGCGCATCGCACCGCGTTGATTATGCCTATTTGTAACGAAGACGTTGACCGCGTATTTGCGGGTCTGCGTGCGACGTGGGAATCGGTAAAAGCGACCGGTCAACAGCAACACTTCGACGTTTACATCCTGAGCGACAGCTACAATCCCGATATCTGTGTTGCGGAGCAGAAAGCGTGGATGGAGCTGATTAACGAAGTGCAGGGCGAAGGGCAGATTTTCTACCGCCGCCGCCGTCGCCGTGTGAAGCGTAAAAGTGGCAACATCGATGACTTCTGTCGTCGCTGGGGTAATCAATACAGCTACATGGTGGTGTTGGATGCTGACTCCGTAATGAGCGGTGACTGCCTGACCAACCTGGTGCGTTTGATGAATGCCAACCCGAATGCGGGCATCATTCAGTCTTCACCAAAAGCGTCCGGCATGGACACGCTGTATGCGCGTTGCCAACAGTTTGCCACCCGAGTCTATGGGCCATTGTTTACCGCGGGTCTGCACTTCTGGCAGTTGGGTGAATCCCACTACTGGGGGCACAACGCCATTATCCGCGTTAAGCCGTTCATCGAGCATTGTGCGTTAGCGCCGCTGCCAGGTGAAGGTTCATTCGCCGGTTCCATCCTTTCTCACGACTTCGTGGAAGCGGCTCTGATGCGCCGTGCGGGTTGGGGCGTGTGGATTGCTTACGACTTGCCGGGTTCTTATGAAGAGCTACCGCCGAACTTACTGGACGAACTCAAGCGTGACCGCCGTTGGTGTCACGGTAACTTGATGAACTTCCGTCTGTTCCTGGTAAAAGGCATGCATCCTGTTCACCGTGCGGTGTTCTTAACAGGGGTAATGTCCTATTTGTCCGCGCCATTGTGGTTTATGTTCCTCGCGTTATCCACTGCATTGCAGGTGGTACATGCGCTGACAGAACCGCAATACTTCCTGCAACCGCGCCAGTTGTTCCCGGTGTGGCCGCAGTGGCGTCCAGAACTGGCGATAGCCTTGTTTGCCTCCACTATGGTGTTACTGTTCCTGCCGAAACTTCTGAGCATCATTCTGGTTTGGTGTAAAGGCTCGAAAGAGTTCGGTGGTTTCTTCCGCGTGACGGCTTCTTTGTTGCTGGAAGTACTGTTCTCAGTACTGTTGGCACCGGTGCGTATGCTGTTCCACACCGTATTTGTGGTCAGCGCATTCCTCGGTTGGGAAGTGGTATGGAACTCTCCACAGCGTGATGACGACTCCACTCCATGGGGTGAAGCATTCATGCGTCACGGTTCTCAGCTGTTGCTGGGTCTGGTGTGGGCAGTCGGTATGGCGTGGTTGGATTTGCGTTTCCTGTTCTGGTTGGCGCCAATCGTCTTCTCGCTGATCCTCTCTCCGTTCGTGTCGGTGATTTCAAGCCGCGCAACTATTGGATTACGCACAAAGCGCTGGAAGCTGTTCCTGATCCCGGAAGAGTATTCTCCTCCGCAGGTTCTGGTCGATACAGACAACTACCTGAAGCTTAACCGTAACCGTACGCTGGATGATGGCTTTATGCACGCGGTGTTTAACCCGTCGTTTAATGCCCTGGCAACCGCAATGGCAACGGCGCGTCACCGTGCAAGTAATGTGCTGGAGATTGCCCGTGATCGTCACGTTGAGCAGGCGCTTAATGAAACGCCTGAGAAACTCAACCGCGACCGTCGTTTGGTGTTGTTAAGTGATCCGGTAACAATGTCTCGTCTGCATTATCGTGTGTGGTCGAACCCTGAGCGTTACTCCTCATGGGTCGATAACTACAAAACGGTTAACCTGAACCCTGAGGCGTTACCGACGAAGTAATACGATAGACACATTCACAATGCCGACCTTCGGGTCGGTATTTTTTTTGGAGTAACAGAGTGATAAGAATCTTTGTGGTCGCGTTATTCGCCTGCTTGCTGAGTGGCTGCGGCAGTATTATTAGTCGTGCTGTACCGGGGCAGGGACATGGTAATCAGTATTACCCCGGTGTGCAGTGGGATGTGCGTGACAGCACCTGGCGCTATATTACAGTGCTCGATTTACCGTTTTCACTGGTCTTCGACACACTGTTACTGCCGATTGACGCCAGTCATGGACCTTACGAATAAATCCTATCGTTCATCCCATTCATCAGCCGCAGCCTGTCCTTCCTCGGTATCCAGAGGCGGCTCAAGTTGAAATTCACCTTCGTCCCATTCATGCAGCGTATTCTCTTCAATCCATTCCTGGCGTAACTCAATTTCGTCGAAATCGCCATCAAAGACGCTTTGTGCTGCTTCACCACTGAGCATCGGCAAACATTCCCCATCCTCGCTGTCATCAGCAAAGAACTCGGCCTGCCACATAATATCGCCGTCCTGAATAATGTACTTCTGGATGTTCAGTTGCTGAACACTGGCACTCTCTTCATCAAGTTCAGGGTGGTCTACAAGGAAAAGCTCACGTGCGGCATCAATAGCCTCTTCCAGCGTCGCGTATAGGCTCATAGTAAACTCCTTTTGTTACAGGTCAGGGAGCGCGGCTCCGGTGCAATTTCAAGTTAATTGTTGACGCTGTTTGCAAAGTTGCAAGTATGAGATTAATCCTCGTCATACTTCGAGCTGCCTCTTTGTTGGCTGCGTTCAACTCACCCGAATCACTGACTTATGTCAGCTCATCGGGCTTCGCTCACTTACCGCCGCGATGCAACTCGAATTATTTAGAGGATTCTGGGGATCTACTCGTCTGATACCCGAACGCGTTCAGTCGGGCGACGGAGGCTTATCCACGAGTAAAGCGCATTGAAAAGAACCACACAGCCAGTGACTAAAAATACCGTGCGGAAGCCATAATTGGCCGAAACCGCGGCTCCCATCAACGGGCCGGTCACGTTGCCAATATCGCGGAAGGACTGGTTGTAACTAAAGATACGCCCGGCAATCTGGTTACTGGAGTTGTAGATAAGCAGAGTTTGTACCGCAGGCAACAGCGCGCCGTCGGCAGCACCGAGCAGGAAACGTAACACGCCCAACTGCCAGGGCGTTTGTACCATCGACATCGGGATCAGCAGCAAGACGGAGATAACCAGTGCACAGATTAAAATCCTTTCCGGCCCGATTCTATCGCCCAGTTTCCCTAAGCGCGGTGCGCTAATAAGCGCCGCCACGCCAGGAACAGACGCAATCATACCGCTGATGAAGGCAAGGTTGCTGACATTACCCGCCAATTCACGCACATAGAGGGTCAGAATCGGTGCAATCGAACCGGTCGCGACCTGAATAATCATGGTAGTGACAAACAGACTCAGCACCAGACGCGGATTTTTGAGCGAAGTGAACACCTGGCGTGCGTGTAGCATGTCTTTTTTGTTCACGGGGGTGAACTGTTCGCGAATACAGAAAAGCGTAAAGACAAAACAGGTAAACAGAACTGCTGCGGTGATGAAAAACACCGGCCGCAAGCCGTAAGTATCCGCCAGAAAACCCCCGATCATCGGCCCAAGCAGCGCACCGCTCACGCCGCCGGTAGAAAGCGTACCGAGCGCCCAGCCGCTTTTGTGGCGTGGAACCTGGGTCGCAATCAGCGCATTGGCGTTGGGGACAAAGCCGCCCAATAGCCCGAGCAGTGCACGCAGCGCCAGAAACTGCCAGATATTGCTCGCAAAGCCCATCAGCACCATCACGATGGACATGCCTAGTGCAGAACGCAGCAGCATGATTTTGCGGCCTTTACGGTCGGCAAGGCCGCCCCAGAAAGGAGACGCGATGGCGGAAAACAGGAACGTGATACTGAAAACGATACCGGACCACATGTTCAGAGCGCTGTGACCGGTCACGCCGAGGCTTTCGACATACAACGGCAGGAAAGGCATCACCAGGCTAAAGGCAACGCCGGTCAGAAAACATCCAAGCCAGGCGACGGTGAGATTTCGTTTCCAGTTGATGGTGCTCTCGGGGAGAGTCATAACGCTCCAAATCAGGACGGATAAAGTACGCGAGGAATTATTACCTTGCTAATTATGCGCCTGTTGGCGGGAGAGTGGCAACGTTTCTGAAATTGTATTTTAGAACGAATAAAGGCGACTTTGCGTCGCCCTATGACTTAATCGAATAGCGCGTCAGTAGCGCGACGGCACACCTTCTGGACGCGTTTTAAAGCGGCGATGCAGCCACATATATTGTTCCGGAGCCATCATGATGCACTCCTCAATGATTTGGTTCATCCAGATAGCGGTGCCTTCCGGGGTTTCCAGCGGAGGGGAAAACTCAGCGGGGAGAATAATCAGCTCGTAGCCTTTGCCGTCCGGCTTGCGGCGCGGAACCATTGGCACAATCGCGGCTCCAGACATACGCGCAAGAGTGTATGTTCCCGAAGTGGTTGCCGCTTGATCGACACCGAAGAACGGCACGAAAACGCTGCCGCGCGGGCCGTAATCGTGATCCGGTGCGTACCAGATAATTTCACCCTGTTTAAGTGCACGAATCATACCTTTGAGGTCTTTACGGTCGATCATGCTTTTGTTCGAACGCATGCGGCCCCAGGTTTGCAACCAGTCGAGAAGGGCATTGTCATTCGGGCGGTAAACACCGATGCCAGGGGTGTTGATGCCGAATATTCTTGCGCCTAATTCAAGCGTCAGAAAGTGGATGCCAATAAGTAACACGCCACGTTTTGCTTCTTGAGCTGCGTGAATCTGTTCGACCCCTGAAACATCACACCAACGTTGAATGCGCCAGGTGGGCCAGAACCAGGCAATGCCCGTTTCCATCAGACCGAGACCGACGGATTCGAAGTTTTTTTCGAGGTAATACTCACGCTCTTCCGCTGTTTTGTGGGGGAAAGCGAGCTCAAGATTGCGGCGGGTAATTCTGACGCGGCGTTTCATAAACCGCCTGGCAAGTTGGCCAAGGCCGCACCCGAGTCGATAGATGACTGGATAGGGAAGCAGGGTAATTAAATAGAGTAAGCCAATACCCAACCAGGTGCCCCAATAGCGGGGATGAAGCAGTGCACGCGAAAATTGCGGTAAGTTCGTCATATAAAACCTATTGTGACGGCAAATGCCGGATCTTCTTGAATCAGACTATTGTGACATTAATGACAGACCGTCCAAAATTCACAGCCGTAGAGTGATTGATATTTCATCGGTTGTTGTATTTGGTGCGGTTAGATAAGGAAAATGTTACGCAAAATACGGGGATGTAAATTAACGTTAATTGCTATATGATGCAGCCCACTTTTTTTCAACGATTGCCGAGCGAACACCATGCCAGTGTTACACAACCGCATATCGAATGATGAATTGCGCGTGCGCATGTTGGCTGAAACTGAGCCACGCACCACGATCTCATTCTATAAGTATTTCACCATTGAAGAACCTCAAACGACACGTGATGCGTTGTATCAGGCGTTTACATCACTAAATGTATTTGGCCGTGTTTATCTCGCCCATGAAGGGATTAACGCGCAAATCAGCGTTCCACAAAGCCGTGTGGATGCATTCCGCGAAACACTTTTCGGTTTCCATCCGGCACTCAATGGCGTACGACTGAATATTGCACTTGAAGACGACGGCAAATCGTTTTGGGTATTACGCATGAAAGTTCGTGACCGTATTGTCGCGGACGGGATTGATGACCCCTCTTTTGATGCCAGCAATGTTGGCGCTTATCTTAAAGCCGCAGACGTTAACGCGATGCTCGACGACCCGGAAGCGGTGTTTATCGACATGCGCAACCATTACGAATACGAAGTGGGCCATTTCCAGGATGCGATGGAGATCCCAGCAGACACCTTCCGTGAGCAGTTACCGAAAGCCGTCGACATGTTGCAGGAAGACAAAGACAAGAAAATTGTCATGTATTGCACCGGTGGGATCCGCTGTGAAAAAGCCAGTGCCTGGATGCTGCATAACGGCTTCAAGAATGTCTATCACATTGAGGGTGGGATTATCGAGTACGCAAGACGTGCGCGTGAGCAAGGTATTCCGGTGCGTTTTGTCGGGAAGAACTTTGTTTTTGACGAGCGAATGGGTGAGCGCATTTCCGATGATGTGATTGCCCATTGCCATCAGTGCGGCACATCTTGCGACAGCCATACCAATTGCAAAAATGACGGCTGCCATCTGCTGTTTATTCAGTGCCCGAGTTGTGCTGAGAAGTATGCCGGATGCTGTAGTGACATTTGCCGTGAAGAACTGGCACTTTCCCCAGAAGAGCAACGCCGTCGTCGTGCAGGACGAGAAAACGGAAATAAGATTTTCAACAAATCTCGCGGCGCACTGAACACGACCTTAGGGATCCCCGACCCCGAGTAACAAGAAGGGTGGGGGCCGCTCACGCTAACCCACCCTATAACGACATTACCTTTCGTAGACCAGATAAGCGTAAGCGTCATTCGACGTTTTCTTCAAAACCAGTCGCTATTTAAAGCGTGCCAGCGAAAATGGCGTGAGGTCGAAGCTCGACTCTTTGCCGAGTGCAAACTGACAGGCAATCTCCCCAAGCACTGAGGCAAACTTAAATCCGTGTCCGCTTAGCCCGGTAATCACCAGCGTGTTGTCATGGCCGGGAAGGGTATCAATAATAAAATCTTCATCCGGTGACATATCGTACGTACAGGCGGCGCCATGCATGCAGACGCCAACCCCGGGCATTATCTGGCGTAAGAAGTTGAACGCTTCACTTCCGTCCGTGGCGATTGCACCAAACGGTTTGCGCTGTTGTGGCTCGCTTATCTGCTGGCCCCCATCATGTTTGCCCAGCTTTAGCTCGTTATCCTCCCCCGCAGGGAAACCGTAATAATGGCTGCCATCGGGTAGTTGGGCGGTAAAAGCAGGGAAATGGTTTTTTTCACTGTAGCGCCCATCCGCTTGATGCCAACTGAAAATTTTGCGCACCGGGGTGATGGGCAGTTCAGGTAACAATTTAGTGACCCAGGTTCCGGCACTGACTAACAGTTTACTCGCCGTGAATTCACCTTCCGGTGTGTTGACGACGACCCCGGAAGCGGTATGGCGAATTTCGGTCACCGGGCAATTAAACAGCTGAGCACACCCTCCCTCGTTTGCCAGGCGAATATAGGTTTCAACCGCCAGATCGCTACGCAGCACGCCAGCATTTGGCTCATACAGACCGAGATAATTTTCGGGAACGGATATTTCTGGCCAGCGGGTCATCACGTCTTCATCGCTTAATGTTTCAAGCGGTAGCGACCAATTTTGCGCGCTGCGCTGTACCGTGGAGATAAACGCTGAATCAGCCGGGCCGATATGAATCACGCCAGTGCGATGGAACACTTTCTTGCCGCTGATTTCTTGCAACGCATCCCAAAGTGCCTGTGCGCGTAACACCAGTGGGACATATTTTTCCCCTTCGCCATAGGCATGGCGCATCAGGCGTGTATCGCCGTGGTGGCTACCTTGCTGATGAGGAGGATGGTAGCTATCGATCATCAGGACGTTCAAGCCGGAATGTGTTGCATAGCACCCCGCGGCGGCACCCACAGAACCACTTCCTACAATGATAAGATCATAATGCATGGCGCTTTTCTCTCTGACAAAAATTATATAGCAGGGTAATTAATTCTCGGTTTATTGGCAATTGAGCAAAACCTGAAGAATAAAAAAGGCACCTCTACGGTGCCTTGCGTTATTTGGGTAGCATCGGCAATCAATGCTTACGATAATCGTTTACCTGGTAATCACTAGATTCAATCTTAGCAATGCCGGCTTCAAGAATTGATATAAATTGCCGGGCAACATCCGTAGTCAGCCATAAAGTTTGACCGATTTCAGTTTCTTCGTGCTTTTGCGTATTGGAGGTCAGGTAGTGCAGGCGAAGCATCAGCGCGTCATAGCTATCTACGGTGCTGATGTCCCATCCAACAAGGGGATGGGTCTGGATAACATCACTATTTTTTTCCATCAGAACCCCTTTTATACGTGTGTTAAGACAACGGTTCGCGAGGTTTAATGCTTGTTTAATGTGAAGCCAGTTAAGTATATCCATGAATAAGCTAATTCGATCGAGAAATAAATACCCTGCAACACTTTTTTTACATCAAAGGGTTCGGTTGGGTGTTTTTTAGGCGTTTTATTCTTTTTTGAATCAGGGAGTTCTGAGTTTGCGTGCATGCAACTCGAATTATGTTGGCTAAAATGGACGAAAAAAACCGGATGGCGACACCCGGCATAAAAACAACGAGGGAATTTTTTACCTGAAATAAGCGGCGACTCAATATTAAGTCGACCCCCTTTCATGATGATTTTTTAATCCGCAGCAAACCAGTCGTCAGCGCTTTCCCAGGTCTCTTGCAATATTTCACTAATACGTTCGCGATCTTCTTTACTGGCGCCTAACACCGACAAATTATTGGCAGCA
>DATERH010000012.1:0-4881 GCA_035271785.1 Buttiauxella sp. | reverse complement strand
GGGTAGAAAAGGCACTGTTTACAGGCCTTTTTCTTTGACTCTATGACGTTACAAAGTTAATATGCGCGCCCTATGCAAAAAGTAAAATTACCCCTGACTCTCGATCCGGTTCGTACGGCTCAAAAACGCCTTGATTACCAGGGTGTTTACACCCCTATTCAGGTTGAGCGCGTCGCCGAATTTGTAGTCAGTGTAGACAGTGATGTGGAATGCGATATGTCATTTGCCATCGATAACCAACGCCTCGCGGTTCTTACCGGTGATGCGAAGGTTTCGTTAACACTTGCATGTCAGCGTTGCGGAAAGCCGTTTGCCCATCAGGTCTACACACAGTATTGTTTTAGCCCGATCGTCAAAGACGAGCAGGCTGAAGCACTCCCGGAAGGATATGAACCAGTTCAGGTCAACGAATTTGGTGAAATCGATCTTCTGGCGTTGGTTGAAGATGAAATTATCCTCTCCTTGCCAGTCGTTCCGGTGCATGATTCTGAACACTGTGAAGTGTCCGAGGCGGACATGGTCTTTGGCAAACTGCCTTCCGAGGCGGAGAAACCAAACCCATTTGCCGTATTAGCCAGTTTAAAGCGTAAGTAATTGAGGAGTAAGGTCCATGGCCGTACAACAGAATAAACCAACCCGTTCCAAACGTGGCATGCGTCGTTCCCATGACGCGCTG
This sequence comes from Buttiauxella sp., assembly GCA_035271785.1. Classification (GTDB taxonomy): domain Bacteria; phylum Pseudomonadota; class Gammaproteobacteria; order Enterobacterales; family Enterobacteriaceae; genus Buttiauxella. Next base: position 4,205 of record DATERH010000012.1, on the reverse strand, counting down.
ACCACAGCTACCCTGTCCGTGGACAAAGTTTCTGGCGAAACTCATCTGCGTCACCACATCACAGCCGACGGTTTCTACCGCGGCCGCAAGGTTATCGTTAAGTAATTGGCGATTCCTTGACACGTCTAACCCTTGCGTTAGATGCCATGGGTGGGGACTTCGGTCCTTCCGTGACAGTGCCTGCAGCTTTGCAGGCACTGGACTCTAACTCTCAGCTAAACCTTCTACTAGTCGGCGATCCCGACACCATCACGCCATTGCTTGCCAAAGCTGATTTTGAAAAACGTTCACGTGCGCAGATAGTTCCTGCAGAATCGGTTATTGCCAGTGATGCAAGACCTTCGCAAGCGATCCGAAATAGTCGCGGATCCTCAATGCGAGTGGCGCTTGAACTAGTGAAAGAAGGGCGAGCACAAGCATGTGTCAGTGCAGGAAATACTGGTGCATTGATGGGCTTGGCTAAATTATTGCTCAAACCTATTGAAGGGATTGAGCGCCCTGCGTTAATGACGGTTTTACCGCATCAACAAAAGGGCAAAACGGTGGTGCTGGATCTTGGCGCGAACGTTGATTGTGACAGTCATATGTTGGTGCAATTCGCGATAATGGGTTCTGTGATGGCTGAAGAAGTTCTCGGCATCAACTCCCCACGAGTCGCTTTGCTGAACATTGGCGAAGAAGAGACGAAAGGTCCCGATAGTATTCGCGATGCTTCAGCGTTATTAAAAACAATGCCTTCTATCAACTATATTGGCTATCTTGAAGCGAACGAATTGTTGACGGGAAAAACCGATGTGCTGGTGTGTGATGGCTTTGTCGGTAACGTCACCCTCAAGACGATGGAAGGGGTTGCCAGAATGTTCTTTTCGCTTTTGAAATCTCAAGGCGAAGGGAAAAAAAGGTCGTGGTGGCTAATTATATTAAAGCATTGGTTACAAAAAAGCCTGACAAGGCGATTCAGTCACCTCAACCCCGACCAGTATAATGGCGCCTGTCTGTTAGGATTGCGCGGCACAGTGATTAAGAGTCACGGGGCAGCCAATCAGCGAGCGTTTGTTGTCGCTATTGAACAGGCAGTGCAGGCGGTGGCGCGGCAAGTCCCTATGCGGATTGCTGCCCGCCTGGAATCTGTATTACCCAAGAGTGACTGACGTACATGTATACGAAGATTATTGGTACGGGTAGCTATCTGCCCGAACACGTGCGTACCAACGCCGACCTGGAAAAAATGGTGGATACTTCTGACGAGTGGATTGTCACCCGTACAGGTATTCGTGAGCGTCGAATTGCGGCTCCGGATGAAACCGTTGCCACGATGGCTTTTGCTGCGGCTACGCGCGCTCTTGAAATGGCGGATGTTGATAAGTCTGAAATTGGACTGATTATCGTTGCCACCACTTCGTCGACTCATGCTTTCCCAAGCGCTGCCTGCCAGGTGCAGGGTATGTTAGGGATTAAAGGTTGCCCGGCATTTGATGTTGCAGCAGCTTGCGCAGGTTTTACCTACGCTTTAAGCATTGCCGATCAATATGTGAAAAATGGCGCAGTGGATTATGCACTGGTTATCGGAGCCGATGTGCTGGCCCGCACATTAGATCCCGCGGATCGCGGCACAATTGTAATTTTTGGTGATGGTGCAGGTGCTGTGCTTCTCGGTAAAAGCGAAGAACCAGGCATTATTTCAACGCATCTTCACGCTGATGGTAGTTACGGCGAATTGCTGACGTTGCCAAACCAGGACCGTTTGAATCCTGAGAATCCTTCTTACCTGACCATGGCCGGTAACGAAGTGTTCAAAGTGGCAGTGACTGAGCTTGCACACATTGTTGATGAAACCCTTGAGGCGAATAATCTGGATCGTTCAGATCTTGATTGGTTGGTACCGCATCAGGCTAACTTGCGCATTATTAGTGCTACTGCCAAGAAACTCGGTATGTCATTGGATAATGTAGTTGTTACTCTTGATCGCCACGGTAACACCTCTGCGGCCTCTGTACCGGCAGCGCTGGATGAAGCTGTTCGGGATGGTCGAATTCAACGTGGCCAATTGGTATTGCTTGAAGCCTTCGGCGGCGGCTTTACCTGGGGTTCCGCACTGGTTCGTTTTTGATTATTAGGATTTAACCATGACTCAATTTGCTATTGTTTTTCCTGGGCAAGGTTCGCAAGCTGTAGGAATGTTGGCTGAAATCGCAGCAGCGAATCCTGTTGTTGAAGCAACTTTCCGCGAAGCTTCTGATGCACTGGGCTATGATCTGTGGGCATTAACCCAACAAGGGCCTGCTGAAGAGCTGAACAAAACCTGGCAGACACAACCTGCTTTGCTGACAGCATCTGTGGCATTATGGCGCGTTTGGCAGCAGCAAGGCGGCAAAACCCCTGTGATGATGGCTGGTCATAGTCTTGGTGAATATTCTGCTCTGGTTTGTGCAGACGTGATTGATTTCGCTGACGCGGTGCGTCTGGTTGAATTACGCGGCAAATTGATGCAGGAAGCGGTTCCTGCTGGCACGGGGGCAATGTATGCCATCATCGGACTTGATGATGCATCGATTGCTAAAGCCTGTGAAGAAGCCGCTCTTGGTGAAGTGGTGTCTCCGGTGAATTATAACTCACCAGGCCAGGTCGTTATCGCGGGTAACAAAGATGCCGTTGAGCGTGCAGGTGCTGCTTGTAAAGCCGCTGGTGCAAAACGTGCTCTGCCATTGCCAGTAAGCGTGCCTTCACACTGTGCATTGATGAAACCAGCGGCGGATAAACTTGCCATAGCGCTGGAAAATATCACGTTCAACGCGCCTTCTGTTCCAGTTGTGAACAATGTGGATGTGAAATGTGAGACCTCACCAGAAGCCATTCGTAGCGCATTGGTACGTCAGCTATACAGCCCTGTACAATGGACCAAATCAGTTGAATTTATGGCAGCACAGGGTGTGACCCAGTTGCTGGAAGTGGGGCCTGGTAAGGTATTGACTGGCCTGACAAAGCGTATTGTTGACACACTGACTGCATCGGCGATAAACGAGCCGGTAGCACTTTCAGCGGCGCTCGAGCAATAAAACGAGGAAAACCATGAGTTTTGAAGGAAAAATTGCGCTGGTAACCGGTGCAAGCCGCGGTATTGGCCGCGCAATCGCGGAAACCCTAGTGGCCCGTGGTGCGAAAGTTATCGGTACTGCAACCAGCGAAAGCGGTGCGCAGGCGATCAGTGATTATCTGGGCGATAACGGCAAAGGCTATATGCTGAATGTGACCGACCCAGCTTCTATCGAAGCTGTTTTAGGAAATATTCGCGCAGAATTTGGCGAAGTTGATATTCTGGTCAATAATGCCGGTATCACTCGTGATAATCTGTTAATGCGTATGAAAGATGACGAATGGAACGATATTATCGAAACCAATCTGTCATCAGTTTTCCGTCTGTCAAAAGCGGTAATGCGCGCTATGATGAAAAAGCGTCATGGTCGTATTATCACTATTGGTTCCGTGGTTGGTACCATGGGAAATGCTGGTCAGGCAAACTACGCTGCGGCGAAAGCGGGTCTGATTGGTTTCAGTAAATCACTGGCACGCGAAGTTGCGTCTCGTGGTATTACTGTAAACGTTGTTGCTCCGGGCTTTATTGAAACGGACATGACGCGTGCGCTTTCTGATGAACAGCGTGCGGGTATACTGGCGGAAGTTCCAGCGGGTCGTTTAGGCGACGCAAAAGAAATCGCCAGTGCTGTTGCATTTTTAGCCTCTGACGAGGCGGGTTACATCTCTGGTGAGACCCTGCACGTCAATGGCGGAATGTATATGGTTTAACCACGATACAAAACTATTTGCGTTATTTGGGCGAATGCCCGCAAAATAGCGTAAAATCGTGGTATGACCTGCCGGGATTTAGTTGCATCTTTTTCAACATTTTATACACTACGAAAACCATCGCGAAAGCGAGTTTTGATAGGAAATTTAAGAGTATGAGCACTATCGAAGAACGCGTTAAGAAAATTATCGGCGAACAATTGGGCGTTAAGCAGGAAGAAGTTATCAACTCCGCTTCCTTCGTAGAGGACCTGGGCGCTGATTCTCTTGACACCGTTGAGCTGGTAATGGCTCTGGAAGAAGAGTTTGATACTGAGATTCCGGACGAAGAAGCTGAGAAAATCACCACTGTTCAGGCTGCCATTGATTACATCAACGGTCACCAGGCGTAAGTGAACATC
>DATERH010000011.1:0-3312 GCA_035271785.1 Buttiauxella sp. | reverse complement strand
GAGACACTTTCTGCGCGAAGATTAAGAAACGCGAGAATTTTTTCCCCGGCAAATAAGAAAATAAGCATGATTATTAGTGCGATAAGCAGCTCGCGGATCATTATCTTCCGGCGGCGCTTCGGCTCTGTGTGCTTGAGCACTGACATAAAAATCGGCAGGTTTCCTAATGGGTCCATAATCAGGATTAACAGGACTGCCGCAGAAATAATTTCGGTCATGAATAATTGTCTCTAATAAGTTGTATTTCTAATCGCTTGCATATCATTGATTAATTTCACTTGCGACTTTGGCAGCATTTTGTAATGTGGACGCATATTCCAGTAAATGCACACAATGCACACACCCTTGCAGGATTAGTCGCTATGAAAAATGTTGGTTTTATCGGTTGGCGCGGTATGGTCGGTTCCGTTCTCATGCAACGCATGGTTGAGGAGCGTGATTTTGACGCCATTCGTCCGGTTTTCTTCTCTACTTCCCAGTTAGGTCTCGCAGCTCCATCTTTTGCAGGCCAAAACAATGGCACGCTGCAAGATGCATATGATTTGGAAGCGCTAAAGGCGCTGGACATTATCATTACTTGCCAGGGCGGCGATTATACCAATGAAATCTATCCAAAGCTTCGTGAAAGCGGCTGGCAAGGTTACTGGATTGATGCGGCTTCTTCACTGCGAATGAAAGATGACGCGATTATTATTCTCGACCCGATTAACCAACACGTTATCCAGGAAGGCCTGAACAACGGCGTGAAAACCTTTGTCGGTGGCAACTGTACGGTCAGCCTGATGCTGATGTCTCTGGGCGGCCTGTTTGCTAACAACCTGGTGGATTGGGTATCTGTTGCGACTTATCAAGCGGCATCCGGCGGCGGTGCGCGTCATATGCGTGAGCTGTTGAGCCAGATGGGCCAATTGCACAATCACGTGGCTACTGAGCTTGCAAACCCGGCTTCCGCGATTCTGGACATTGAACGCAAAGTTACCGATTTGACCCGTAGCGGCGGCTTGCCAACCGATAATTTTGGCGTGCCATTGGCGGGGAGCTTGATCCCGTGGATCGACAAGCAGCTCGATAACGGCCAAACCCGCGAAGAGTGGAAAGGCCAGGCTGAAACCAACAAGATCCTGAATTCTGGCAGCATCATCCCGGTTGATGGTTTGTGTGTCCGTGTTGGCGCACTGCGCTGCCACAGCCAGGCATTTACTATCAAACTGAAACAAGATGTCTCGTTGCCAACCATCGAAGAGATGCTGGCGGGGCATAACGAGTGGGCGAAAGTCGTGCCGAATGATCGTGACATCACTATGCGCGAACTGACACCTGCGGCTGTTACCGGCACGCTGACCACGCCAGTCGGTCGTTTGCGTAAGCTCAACATGGGTCCTGAATTCCTTTCAGCGTTCACCGTGGGTGATCAGCTTCTGTGGGGTGCTGCAGAACCGTTGCGTAGAATGTTGCGCCTGCTCGCATAAGTACACTTGTTTACATAAGGGGCATTGCAGCCCCTTTTTTTTCGCGTCATACATGGAGCGTATGACATTCTTTTATTTTATCGGGAGTAAAACAGTACGTTGGCTATGCTTTATTCAGGGCGGTGAAAACTGTCGTGATGGGTTATGGGGCGAAGCAGCTTACAGGAGTACATTTACGCTGCCTGTTAGGTCAATGATAATTTTCATCTAAGCGTGTCAGTGTTGCGCCAAGATGAGACATAAAAAACAGGACGAATGCCATGTCTGTTCATCCAGAAAAAGACGTGATAAATGCGCTGATTGCGGGTCATTTTGCTGATCCTTTTTCCTTGCTTGGAATGCATAAAACAGAAGCCGGGCTGGAAGTTCGTGCCCTGTTACCCGACGCAACCGAAGTGTGGGTCATCGAGCCAAAAACCGGGGGTAAGGTCGGTAAATTAGAGTGCATCGATTCGCGTGGTTTCTTTTGTGGGGTAATCCCCCGTCGTAAAAATCCTTTCCGTTATCAACTGGCTGTGATGTGGCATGGCCATGAAAATCTCATTGATGATCCTTACCGCTTTGGGCCGCTAATCCAGGAAGTAGATAGCTGGTTATTGTCCGAAGGTACGCATTTACGTCCTTACGAAACACTCGGTGCTCACGCCGACACGATGGATGGTGTCACCGGCACACGTTTTTCCGTTTGGGCACCTAACGCTCGGCGTGTCTCCGTCGTCGGTCAGTTTAACTATTGGGATGGTCGTCGCCATCCGATGCGTTTGCGCCGCGAAAGCGGGATCTGGGAGCTTTTCATTCCCGGCGCTCATCCTGGGCAGTTATACAAATTCGAACTGATTGATACCGAAGGACATTTGCGCCTGAAGGCCGACCCGTATGCGTTTGAGTCGCAAATGCGGCCAGAAACGGCCTCGCTGATTTGCGGTTTGCCGGATAAAACCACGCTCAGCCCTGCTCGCCAGCGTGCCAATGGCTTCGACCAGCCGATTTCAATTTACGAAGTGCATCTCGGGTCGTGGCGTCGCCATACCGAAAATAACTTCTGGCTCAGTTACCGCGAACTCGCGGATCAACTGGTGCCATACGTGAAAGAGATGGGCTTTACACACATCGAACTGATGCCGATTAACGAACACCCGTTCGATGGCAGTTGGGGTTACCAGCCACAAGGGCTGTATGCGCCAACCCGCCGCTTCGGTACGCGAGAAGACTTCCGTTACTTTATCAATGCCGCACATGCTGCGGGCTTGAACGTGTTGCTGGATTGGGTACCTGGTCACTTCCCGACTGATGATGCGGGGCTGGCGAAATTCGACGGCACTTCGCTTTATGAACACGGCGACCCCCGTGAAGGTTATCACCAGGACTGGAACACGCTGATTTACAACTATGGGCGGCGTGAAGTCAGCAACTATCTGGTGGGTAATGGGCTGTACTGGATTGAGCGTTTCGGTATTGACGGATTACGCGTCGATGCGGTGGCGTCGATGATTTACCGCGATTACAGCCGCCAGCCAGGTGAGTGGGTCCCGAATGATAAAGGCGGGCGCGAAAACCTCGAAGCCATCGAATTCTTGCGTAATACCAACCGCATTATCGGCGAGCAGACACCAGGTGCGGTGACGATGGCAGAAGAGTCGACTGACTTTGCAGGCGTTTCACGTCCTGCGTCGATGGGTGGGTTGGGTTTTTGGTTTAAATGGAACCTGGGCTGGATGCACGACACGCTCAACTACATGAAACTCGACCCGGTGCATCGCCAGTATCACCACGAACAAATGACCTTCGGCATGTTGTACAACGGCACCGAAAACTTCGTTCTACCGTTGTCGCACGATGAAGT
>DATERH010000010.1:0-28213 GCA_035271785.1 Buttiauxella sp. | reverse complement strand
TGCACAAAGCGTAATCAAACGCGTCTTTTTATTTAAAAAGCACTAGACACGATGGGCGCTTATCTCTAGTATGCACATCCGCAACGGCGCTACGCGCCCGTAGCTCAGCTGGATAGAGCGCTGCCCTCCGGAGGCAGAGGTCTCAGGTTCGAATCCTGTCGGGCGCGCCATATCGTTTGTGCGCATGAGCTTCGGTGGTTGATTTACCGCGGTTGGCAGTAGAGATTTAAATGCTGCAGGTTTTTAACTTGTGACATTAAGTATTGTGGTGGCTATAGCTCAGTTGGTAGAGCCCTGGATTGTGATTCCAGTTGTCGTGGGTTCGAGTCCCATTAGCCACCCCAGATTTTGCTGGGAAACGCGAAGGTGGCGGAATTGGTAGACGCGCTAGCTTCAGGTGTTAGTGTTCTTACGGACGTGAGGGTTCAAGTCCCTCTCTTCGCACCAATGCGAAGGCGATATCAGATAAGTTTTGAATTGCGAAGGTGGCGGAATTGGTAGACGCGCTAGCTTCAGGTGTTAGTGCTCTAACGGGCGTGAGGGTTCAAGTCCCTCTCTTCGCACCAATTCTTATCACACTCTCCATGCAGCACTCTCGTTTTTCCCTGCGTTATCTCACTATCTCATCACTCCCAAATTCATCATCACCAGCGCAAGCCCACTGGCAAATGCAACGCATGATGGCAACAACACAAAATGACGCAACCGTTTATGGTAGAGCATCGCTGTGGTCACCACTAACCCCAGCACGATCAGCCCCCGCCACTGACTAAAAGAAAGATCCAGATATAACAATGCGACGACGATCCCTCCAGGTATCAGCACACCCCATGCGCTTTCTAACTGCCGTTGTAACATCATCGCCATCTCGCCAACTCTAAATGATAACCAATATCATATGCTATATTTTCTCGTTTGGCAGCGATAGAACACTCAATGTTTGTTTACATTAGAGATGTTAAGGAGATCTCATCATCTGGTGACATAATTTAATTTAAGTGATAGATTTAGCGCCGATTTAAAATGCATGATTAATAACCACATAATTAGTTTAAGTAATCACATTTATTATTTATTTTACAATATAATTCAATAGAATAACATTAGGGTTGAGTCGAAAGAACTATCTGATATGACAGCAAAAAATTGGCTTGCATTACTCAAAGGGAAACATCAACTCTCTTTACGTTTATTTTTATTACTAAACGCATTTTCTGCCGGATTTAGTATGGTGTGGCCTTCTGCAAACACCCAGCACCTGACCATCCCCATATTCATGGTACTGGTGATAAGCCTTCTATGCCTGTTCTTGCAGCTCCTCAACAAAAAAACGCTGATCAACATTAACGCGGTCTCGTTAATAATTGGCTCACTTTGGGCATGGCATATCTATACAAAAGTCAGTGTTATGCCAATGGCAGATCTTAATTTTTTAATTATTGCCTTATTGTCGGTATTGTTTATTGGTTCGATCTCTTTTATTAATAATATACAAGCGTTTACCGCCTCATGCCTACCCGTGATAATAATGGTATTTTGGCTCGATCAAGGGGATCACTGGCCACAGGTTTTATATTCAACTATTCTCCCAGTCATTGGCATTACCATTCAGAATGTCATTCAACAACGTAATGATAATTTTACTCGTCGTTTAATGGACAAATTGCTCGAAGAGAAAGAAACCCTTAACGATTTGAGTATGTTAGACCCTCTTACTGGCTTGTATAACCGTCGTGGATTTCAAAACCGTCTTGAGACTGTACTGACAGTTGGAACCGGCACGCATTTTGTCTTGCTGCTGGATATCGATCATTTTAAAGCTTACAACGACAATTATGGTCATAGCATGGGCGACCAGGCTTTGACGCGTGTATCCGCCGCCATTCGCGATGCTGTGCATTCCCGCGATATTGTCACCCGCTACGGTGGTGAAGAATTTTTGGTGTTGCTGACCAATGTCGATGCCGAGCAAGCTTTGCAAACTGCTGAACGGATCCGCCAGCGGGTTTATGATTTAAAGATCCCACATTTGTTTAATGATGATGTTGCCACTCACGTAACAACAAGTATTGGTCTTGCAAAACTCGAGCAGCAGAACATTGAAGAAGCGTTACGCCAAGCTGACAGTGCTCTTTATCGGGCAAAGCGCCAGGGCCGTAATAACATTTTGAGCAGTGAGTCACTGCAGCCCTCTTAATCCAAAATCCCTCATCAGCACCACACGCACAAAAGAGCCTTGCTAAAGGCTCTACCTATAGATAGGATTAGCAATCATTATCATTTGTATTAGTGGTCTTGTTTGTCGATGGTTTTACAGTCTTCTCCGTTTTTAGATGAATTTGCATGGCAGTCGCCATTTACCTGTTCGCAGTCGACGCAGGCAGATGAGTTACGCGCGCATTTCATCTCCCATCGACCCTATTTTAATGACATCATCAAACTCAATGAACCCGCTCCAGCAACCAGCCAAACGTTATACCAATGGGCACAACCCGCGGTGTTAACTTCTCTGCTCGCCTGTTACAGCGACCATATTTACCGCAACCAGCCACAGCTTGCTCGTGAGGGTAAACCACTGAAATCACTGTGGGCACAATGGTATCTTGGCCTGTTGGTTCCACCGCTGGTTATGGCGCTGATTACTCAACCCCGAGCGCTGGATATAGACCCACAACATATTCATGTCGAATTTCATGAAACGGGCAGAGCCGCTACTTTCTGGATAGACGTGCAGGAAGATATTGTGGCAACCACGTGGCCGTTGCAGCAACGCCTGGAGAAATTGCTGGTTACTGGGCTAATACCTGTCGTTAGTGCGCTGGAAAGCACCAGTGAGATAAATGGAAAACTCATCTGGAGCAATACTGGATATTTGCTGAATTGGTTTTTTGGCGAGCTCAGAGAGTTACTTGATGAAACGACAATTGCGCAATTGCGCCACGCTTGTTTCTTTGAAAAACAGTTGAGAGATGGACAAGATAATCCCCTTTACCGCACGGTAATCCCACGCGAAGGTTTATTGGTCCGTCGGACCTGCTGCCAGCGCTATAAGTTGCCAGATGTTCAGCGTTGCGGTGACTGCACCTTAAAGTAAAACGGCAGGTTTCCCCACCGTTTCATCTTACTCTTTTATCCTACTATTAAGCCGCCTGTTGGCTCTCTTCGCCAGACGCTTTCTGTGCTTCTTCAGCTTCCTGCGCCAGTAACTGCTTCTCGTACACTTTAAAGAACGGGTAGTAGATAATGCCGGAAACAACCGCCAGCAGAATAACCAGAATCGCCGCACGGAAATCCCAACCCAGCGCCCATGCTGCACCGATTGGCGCAGGTGCTGTCCACGGTACAACAGAAATCACACGACCAATCAAATCCATCTTCATTGCGCCCCATGCCAGCACAGCGTTAACCATTGGTGCCAGCAAGAAAGGAATGAAGAACACGGGGTTCATCACGATTGGTGTACCGAAAATCACCGGCTCGTTAATGTTAAAACAGGTTGGAACGATACTGAGACGACCAATAGAACGCAGGTGCGCAGATTTACTGCGCAGGTAGCAAATGACCAGCCCCATGGTTGCGCCCGAACCACCGACAACGATGAAGAAAGTCCAGAACGCTTCCATAAAGATGTGTGGCAGTGGCGCACCTTGTGCCAATGCGCTCTGGTTCATCCCAAGGTTAGTCAGCCAGAACATTTGCAGCATGCCAGAAACAATCGCTGCCCCGTGGATCCCTGCAAACCACAGCAAGTGGCCAATCAGCACCGCCAGCAGAATTGCTGGTAATGAGTCAGCAGCCGATACCAGAGGTTTAAACACCGACATAATCGCTTGCGGGATCAGCATGTCAAACTGCGATTGAATCAACAGGCTCAGCGGATACAGCGTCAGCACCACCACCAGAACCGGAATCAGCAGATCAAAGGAGTTTTTGATCATCGGTGGAACCTGTTCTGGCAGTTTGATCCCGATATTGTGTGCTTTCAGGAACCGCATCATTTCGACGCAGTAAACAGCCACCAGAATCGCAGTAAAGATCCCCGTTCCGCCCAGGCTGTCGACTGGCAAAGTCCCTTTCGTTTTAGGCGCTGCCACCAGCAGGAACGCCATCAGCGAAAGCATCGCGCACATGAACGGATCCAGGCCGTGCGACTTCACATAATGTTTACCAAGGTTATAGGCAATGGACGCACAAATGTAGATAGACATAACGCCCATCGTCATATCAAACGGCGTCAGAATTTGCCCTTCAAATTGTTTTGCCATATCCAGCCACGCACGCGCAAATTCCCAAGTGGTGGTAGGTGAGAAAGGTGGATATGCGAAGACCAACAGGAACGAACCGACAATCATGAATGGCATCGCAGAAATAAACCCATCACGAATCGCCATGACGTGGCGTTGTGAAGAAATTCTTCCAGCGACTGGACTCACGTAGTTTTCTACAAAGCGGAAAATCAGATTAAAGGCTGCATGATTCGATGACATAGCGGGGCTCCTGTCAGGCTTTCAACGTGAATGTTTCTGCGGGAAGAATATCGCCGCGCAACAGACCGTAATTAATATAATTGATCCCCGTAGCCGGGACCTTTTTAGATACAGCTTTAATGTCTAAAACACTGGGAGAGGCATCAGTGGCACAGCATAAAAAAATAGGTTTCATAGGCTGCTCTTATTATTGGGTACAGGTGTGTGACCATTTCAGTATTCATCGCCTTTTCTTACACTGCAACCGGTTACTGAAACCGGTTGCAGTGATTGTGAAGAAGATCCAGAAATCGCTGAAACTTTGGGTTATTTAGGTATTTCACATCACAGCATTGCTTATTGGCTCAACGTCTTTAGAGCACGTATAAATCAATGTTTACTGGTTTACATTTAGCACTGCCTTATGCCAAATTATTTGCGACCAAAAATGGGAGAAAAACATGAGCCTGCAGTCAGTCCGGCAATTCTTTGCCGAAAATGCTCCGGATATCAACATCATCGAATTAGAACAAAGCACAGCCACCGTTGCTCTGGCAGCTGTAGCTCATAATGTTGAACCGGGACAAATTGCTAAAACATTGTCGTTGAAAGTTAAGGATCAAGTCGTGCTGGTCGTCGCGAAAGGTGACGCACGTCTGGATAATAAAAAACTCAAAGCCGCTTTGGGGGCAAAAGCCCGCATGCTTTGCAGCGATGAAGTGGTTATCTGGACGGGTCATCCGGTTGGGGGTGTTTGTCCGTTTGGCCTGGAAAATCCGTTAACTGTTTACTGTGATATTTCGTTAAAACAGTATGAAGAAGTCTTACCCGCGGCGGGGGCTATTCATAGTGCGGTACGTATTTCACCTACTCGTCTGGCTGATCTTACTGCCGCACAGTGGGTCGATGTTTGCCAATAATCAGATGACTGAGGGCAAACTTGCTAACCTCAGTCATCGTTTCTTTATATTCCCTGGTGATACGGCGGTAAATTCAGCTCCTGCATCCCATGCTCACTGAGCATCCACGCATACATTTCAGCATCCGTATTCAGCGCCAGCCGGCGCTGAGCACTACTTTTTTGCGCACTGATAGTTTTGTAACTTTTCTCGAGCAGCGTCGCAATTTGGGACAGTTGCCACCCTTTACTCAAGAGCCGTAAAACACGGCGTTCTGAAAAAGTTAAGTTGGTATTCGGCAGCGTATCACTGGATGAATTAACCTCTTTTTCCTGCAAAAGATGCCGGCTGATTCTTTCGATTTGGCCACCGCTGTTAAATACATGCTCGATAATACTGCTCAACGGTTCGTATAAAGAAAGCAGCGCAGTGTTAGCCGTCAACAACCGTTCAATGGCAATACTCAACAAATTCGCAGGGAGAGTGAAAACCCACTCCACTTGCCGATATTGATTTTGTAAATGATTGAAGAAATCACAGGCTTCGAACATTTCCTGCAAAGTGCTATCAAGCTCAATGACTACGACATCGACATACAGCAAATCCTCTGGCTTAAGATCTAAATAATTATCCAAAAGAATGAGTGACGATTTCTCAGCACGCTCCTTCATCAGAAACTGAAGGCCTTCTCTCATTAGCGGACGTTTGCTAACGACTAACGCACGGCATAATGGGTTACGCAAAAAGATCTTTGCTTTGCTTTCCTGCATAGACTTATCCCTTTAAAACAATTATTTCCCTAACAGCGTGCAGCCCAGGACGTGGAGATCTTTCTCACACTGCAACCCGAGTTTTTCCATCGCATGCCTTTTATGCGCACTCACGGTTCTGATATTGCGCCCTAAACTCTGCGCCACTTGGCTGACGTTGTGGCCCAGAAATAACTGCTCAATCACCTGTGCTTCGCACACAGTCAGTGCACATGAAATTCTCGCGTCCAGAATATTCTTGATCATCGGACTGGAAAGCATCGACATAGAGGTGAATGATTTTATTATTATATCGGTGAATGTTTGGGTTGCCTCATATTGAGAAACAATCACCCGCACACCCAAAGCAGAAATATAATTCAGTACGCTAAGTGTGTGGTTGCGCGTGTAAGCGATAATTACTGCGCTTGGTTGCACTGTTCGGCACCAGTTAATAAACTTTATCTCTTCAGCGAGCAGGATTGAGGATTGACTGATATTCAAAACAACAAGCGAGCCAGGCACTTTTAATACTTCACCATAGGCTTCCTCAATCCGATTGATATTATTGACTAATTCATTAACTCCAGGAATAGATTTTAATTGATGAACAATCCCTTTCGCTGTTAACACACAGGGTACAACGACCATTATTTTGCCAGGTAAATCGCCGGCAGTAATCATACTTTTCATATCATTCCTTTGATTAATAAAAACATATCATTAAAAATATGACCGGAGAGTCACTTATGCATTAATTCTATAAATAATAAAAACACGATGATTATAATTCACTAAAGTAAAAACATAAATTAGAAGAAAGCTTTAATGACGAAAGAGTATTTCAATTGATGACAATTATTACAAGTCATTCGTAAATAAGAAAATAATAATTAGCACTGCTAAATGATATTTTAAATATAATTAAAGAGTGCCTTTCCTCCGATTAAGGCGCTTTCAATTCACGCATCGGATGATGACGAAAATCCTTCGGCGTCGTCCCTGTATAACGGCGAAAAAAACGCGAAAAGTAAGTTGCATCACTAAAGCCAAGATAATCAGAGATCTGGCTAATCGTCATGCTGGTATACAGTAAACTACGTTTGGCTTCGAGCAACACGCGTTGATGCAACACATTCAGAGCGCTACAGCCATAGAACTCATGACACAGGGTATTCAGATGTACGCTCGATAAGCCCACTTCACTGGCATAATGCGTGACTGGCAACTGTTCACGATAATGACCTTCAACCAGTTGCTTGAATTGATTAATGACTGCGCGTTTTCGCTCAACACGTGAACTACTGCTCGGAACCGGAGCACACTGCCGATTGAGCCAGACCAACAGTGCGCTTATCAAAGAATGCAACATCATGTCGCGCGCTTCTCCCGCGCCCTCATATTCGCTCTGTAAGGTACTAAACAACGTATTGATTTGCCTGTTCGAGCCTTTCACCGGTACGCATGTCGCTTGTGTAAGCACCTGCAAAGGGCGGCCAAACTGCTGTTCAAACTGAGCGATCAACGGAGCAGAGAACGACAGAGAATACCCCTGAGCCCCAGGAGAGAATTTAAAACCGTGCACGCACAACGCAGGCACCACCTGAATACAGGCATGCCCCACATGGTACTTAACGCCCTCAATATCTATCTCCACCTGGCCTTTGTGCAAATAGAGTAATTGCACCAAATCGGCATGTTGATGGATTCGAATGTGCCATTCATAAAGGCTGCTACGGCTGTGAATAGATTCACAATGCAGCAAATCTGCAGCAGGCCAGTTCCGGCTTTCGCCATATAGCTTAAATACCGGAATACTGGGGCTCAGATTCATGTCATCCTCTTTTTAGAGTGCAAAATCCATAGGCAACGGCCGAAGAAGTGTAGTTTATTCAACAGCCTCAAACGGTAAACCGACATAGTTTTCAGCAATAGTTGTTAATCCTGCGCGTGAAGTCAGATAGTACTCACGATCTGCTTGCTGCATTTTACTGTCAAATTCATTCATATCCGCAAAATCATGCAGAAGATTGGTCATAAACCAGCTAAAACGCTCGCCTTTCCACACCCGGCGCAAAGCCATTGGTGAATAGGTTTCCAGCAAATCAGTGCGCCCTTCGTGGTACACCTTACTTAAAATCCGATACAGATAATTCACATCAGAGGCGGCCAGGTTTAGCCCTTTTGCGCCGGTCGGTGGCACGATGTGCGCCGCATCTCCCACCAGGAAAAGGTTGCCATACTGCATCGGTTCAACCACAAAACTGCGTAACGGAGCGATACTCTTTTCAAGTGAGTGACCACTCACCAACTTATCCGCCAGATCTTTTGGCAGCCGCTGTTTAAGCTCATTCCAGAAGCGTTCATCCGACCAAGCCTCGACGCTGTCGCTTAGCGGAACCTGCAAATAGTAACGGCTTCTGGTTAGTGAGCGCTGACTACATAAAACGAACCCGCGCTGATGATGGGCATATATCAATTCATGATTTACCGGAGGTGTGTCAGATAACAAACCCAGCCAGCCGAACGGATAAACCCGTTCATACTCGCGGATTACCCCCACAGGAATCGCTTTTCGTGAAACACCATGAAAACCATCACATCCCGCAATATAGTCGCAATCAATGCGGTAAGTTTCGCCCTGCTTTTCGAAGGTGACATAAGGTGAATCACTCTTCACATCAAACAATTGCATATTGCTGACTTCATACATTGTGGGTGCCGAGGTGTTAGAACGCGCTTCCATCAAATCACGCGTCACTTCAGTCTGGCCGTACACCATCACCGTTTTGCCGCCGGTCAACTCTTTGAGCGGGACGGGAATACGTTTTCCATCGACCAAAAACTCAACACCTTCATGGATAAGCCCTTCGGCATCCATCCTTTCACTGACCCCGGCTTCTCGCAGTAAATCTACGGTGCCATTTTCCAGAACCCCTGCCCGAATACGCCCTTTTACATGCTCCGGCGTTTGTCGTTCCAGTACCACGTTGCTAATGCCAGCATTGTGAAGCAATTGCCCTAACAGCAAACCCGATGGGCCAGCACCAATTATCACTACCTGAGTTTTCATAAGGTACGCTCTCTGATAAGACGTTATATAAATGTTATTTTTATGTTTAATAAATTTGTGTTAGTGCATTTTTATCATCAGAAGAGCGGAAAAGAAGGCCAATATCTGTCTTAAACGTGCACTTTTCGAAAGTCGCACTCAAAATGTGGACGAGCTCATAATTCGTCGTAAAAGTGTGCGAAATAAGTTATTACGCAAAATATTGATCTGGCGCGTCTGAGTCCAGGTGCCGCATAGGCTAAAAATGAAGGATGTTAAAATTTGAGCGACAGCTGTCGCTAATCATCTTTCATAGGCCAGGCATGTCGACAGATGTAAACCCACAACGTGAAGTCACCCGCCTCTGCATCCAGTGTGGACTTTTTTTGCTGCAACACGGTGCGGAAAGCGCCTTGGTTGAAGAGCTTTCCAGCCGTTTAGGTATGGCATTAGGAATGGATAGCGTTGAAAGCTCAATTTCAGCGAACGCCATCGTACTCAGCACCATTAAAGACAATCAGTGCCTCACCACGACTCGCAAGAACATCGACCGGGGCATCAATATGCACATGGTGACGCAAGTGCAACACATTGTGATCATGGCTGAGCATAAGCTGCTGGATCATAAAGATGTTTTGAAACGCTTTGCGCACATTAAACCGCTGCGCTATCCCCGTTGGTTAGTGGTGCTGATGGTCGGTCTCTCCTGCGGCTGTTTCTGTAAACTCAATCAAGGCGGTTGGGATGGGGCCATGGTCGCCTTCCTTGCCAGTTCCGTGGCGATGTATGTGAGACTGCTACTCACTGCACGCCATTTGCACCCACAAATTAACTTCTGCATTACGGCATTTGTCGCGACCACGATTTCAGGCCTGCTCATTGCGAAAGGCCCGTTCGCTGCAACATCAAACATTGCGATGGCCGCAAGCGTTCTGCTGCTGGTTCCTGGTTTTCCACTCATCAATTCCGTCGCCGATATGTTTAAAGGGCACGTCAACACCGGTCTTGCCAGATGGGCAATGGCGAGCCTGCTTACGCTTGCCACCTGTATTGGGGTAGTCATGGCGATGTCAGTGTGGGGGTTAAAAGGATGGGAGTAATCGACTTTTTGCAGGCGTTACTACAAGACATGACGCTGGCCGCTATTCCTGCCGTTGGTTTTGCCCTGGTGTTTAATGTCCCCCAGCGTGCTTTGCCGTATTGCGCACTGCTTGGCGCTATTGGCCACGGCTCCAGAATGGCGATGATGACTGCGGGTATGAACATTGAATGGAGCACGTTTATCGCTTCACTTCTGGTGGGCAGTATCGGTATCCAGTGGTCGCGCTGGTTTCTTGCACACCCGAAAGTCTTTACCGTGGCGGCCGTTATTCCAATGTTCCCTGGCATTTCTGCCTACACCGCCATGATTTCAGCTGTGAAACTTAGCCACTTTGGTTACACCGAAGAGCTTATGATTCAACTGCTCACCAACTTCCTGAAGGCGTCGTTTATCGTCGGAGCATTGTCCATTGGCTTATCCATTCCGGGTTTGTGGTTGTACCGTAAACGCCCGCGAGTGTGATGTGTTTCAGGGCTTCGCTAACTCATCAGTGCTTTGCCCGCACAAAGTTGTTTTAATGTCATCAGGCCTGGGCGATACCAGCAGCCTGATGACTTTAAGGAGCCTTGCGTGGAAACCCACGAGATTTATCTTCCTGAGCGTTTTGATGACGCCAGTTTGAAAGAAAAGATTTTCTTCAGTGCCATTAGTTTGTTCGCTGAATTTGGCCTTAACGGCGCACGCATGGAGCAAATTGCAGAGAAAGCCAACACCACTAAACGAATGGTGGTTTATCACTTTAAAAGCAAAGAACTGCTTTATATTCAGGTGCTGGAATATGTTTACACCCAAATTCGCAGCTGTGAACGCAAGCTTAATCTCTCTGACCAACCGCCAGTAGAAGCGATGGTGGAATTGGTAGAATGGACTTTTGATTTCCACGCCACGCATCCAGAT
Source organism: Buttiauxella sp. (assembly GCA_035271785.1). Lineage (GTDB taxonomy): Bacteria > Pseudomonadota > Gammaproteobacteria > Enterobacterales > Enterobacteriaceae > Buttiauxella. The sequence goes on along the minus strand of DATERH010000010.1, from coordinate 17,048 downwards.
TTCATTCGAATTATCTGCATGGAAAACATGCAGCGCGGGCGTTTCGTGAAAGAGTCGACTTACCTGCGCGAGATAAACCGCAGCGCACTGGAATTACTGGAAGATGTGCTAACACGGGGACAGGAAAAACAGTTATTCAACACACTCGTCACCGCCAAAGATGTGCACCGTCTTATCAGTAGCTTTAGCTTCTACCATGTGGCGAACAGTTATACCTTTTCAAACCTTTTCGAAGATGGTGCTGAACCGGTTGATAGCACCTCCCATTACCGTGAAATGGCAGTAAAAGTGGTGCTGCGCTACATCGGCCCCTAATAAATCATGCTTTCTGGGTACTTTAAGAACTCTCCAGGCTCCGAAGACCCCAGGCAGAGCGCTATACTCGACGAAAATTCTCCTGCAATGCAGGTTATCGAAAAGAGTATAAGCAGATGAAAGCAAAAAATAAGGTTATGTGTGCTCTGGCACTGGCAGCATCCCTATTTGCCTGCCAGTCGATGGCGGCAAGCTGGCAGGAACAGCTCTCCAGTGCGGCGACTGAATTAAGCAAATCCACCAGCAGCAATACTGAAACACCCGCAACACCCGCGACCACCGCAACCACTGGCAACTCACTCTCCTCACTCACCAGCCTGCTCGGCAGTGATACTAGCGCGTTGAGTGCCAGTACCATGACCAACGCTGCGGGTATTTTGCAGTACTGCATGAAGAACAAACTGATTTCCGCCACCAACACCGACAACGTCAAAAATGAGCTTCTGGATAAACTGGGTCTGGAGAGCGAGACGAAACAAACTGAGCCACAAGATTACACCCAAGGTTTGATGGGGTTGTTGAACACCGGGAATGGCCAGCAGCTGAATCTGGACACTATTGGCAGTTCGCCGATTGCAGAAAAAGTAAAAACTCAGGCCTGTGATTTTGTCCTGAAGCAGGGCTTGAATTACCTGTCGTAAGTAATTCTCCTGCTCCTCATTTCAGGAGCAGGGTTTCAAAACATTTATTCCTTAACATTAATCTCCAGCACAGCGTACACCCCATCACTGGGCAGCGTCACAGTGACATTCTGCAGATTAATCCCCGCAGCCAGAATAATTTCTCTGAGCTCAAAAAGTGTGCGCGGGTAAATCATCGTCCAGCCAATACAACGCAATGCAAAGTCAATTTGCGGACTGGTTTTAAGCATATTCGAAATAATCAACACGCCACCTGGTTTAACCAAACGTAGCGCGTGGCGAATAAAATGAACCGCCTCAGGCTGCGAGAAGTATTCGAAAATCCCTAACCCATCGACCAATTCAGCTGACTGCTCGCCCAATTCCTGAACGAGCTTGTCACTGACAATCAGACGGTCGAATAAATTGCGTATTAGCAGCTGAAAATGGTGCCCTTCCACCAGCCCATATTGCGTCGCCAACCCACGAGCAAACATCAATGATTGCCTGTCATTGTCAATCAGCAATAAGGTGAATTTCTGCGACTTTAATTTTGCAGTGTGCAATGTTTTGATAACCGGCACCGCCGCCCCGCAGGCGAGGCTAATCCAGTTTACATAGACGTGATCATTGAGATGAAGATCGGCAATGGCGGCCATCACTTTTGCTCTTGAGCGAATGCCCCGCGCATCATTGGCGTGAATAAACCACGGTCGGCTATTGAGATCCATTTCACCACCGCTTATCAACCTCACTGCCAGTGGATGCTGTATAGCCCACAGGGCAAGCGCTGTCGGAACCAACTGACAACGCCATTCTTCCAGTGCAGGGCGAAAACGAAAAGCTTGTTCGGAGAGTTTGTTCCGGTAGCGGATCCGCCGCTTCCCCTGGTTATCTAAGAAAATTTCTGGGGCTTCAAGCGTAGGATCGTTTACCAACTGTTGGTTGATGTCATCAATCTGCTCTAACACCTGATCCTTCATTGGCCAGTTATCACTAATGTCACTGTAAGTGACGTGCTTAATGGCAAGATCCACGGGCACTGCCCCCGGGATCACTGAGAGAAAAGGTTGCCAGGGCATGTAGAACCTCTACAAAGTTTTTCTTTCAGTGTAGAAAATCCACGGTTATTGGCCGTCAGCAGAAAGTTGTAATTTGTCGGCAGGACTACCGCCTCTCCACTGCTCGGCCACCAGACTGACAAACTAGCTTAAATCAGCGCCATTACTGGCAATGACTTTCTTGTACCAATAGAACGATTTTTTACGCGTACGTGCCAGCGTACCGTTGCCCTGGTCGTCGCGATCAACGTAGATGAAACCGTAACGCTTGCTCATTTCACCTGTCGATGCGGAGACCACATCAATACAGCCCCATGAGGTGTAGCCGATAACCGGAATACCATCTTCGATGGCGTCAGCCATGGCTTTGATGTGTTCACGCAGATAGCTAATACGATAGTCATCGTTGATTTCGCCCTGCGCGTTGACTTCATCTTTCGCACCGAGGCCGTTTTCTACCAGGAAAAGTGGCTTCTGGTAGCGATCGTACATCATGTTCATAGTAATGCGCAGGCCAAGTGGGTCAATGCCCCAGCCCCATTCACTCGCTTGAATATAAGGGTTTTTCAGGGATTTCACGATGTTTGCCGCATTGCTGTTGAGCTCGTTCATATCACCTGAGGCACAACGCGAAGCGTAGTAACTGAACGAGACAAAATCGACCGTATTCTTGAGGATTTCGTCATCGCCTGGCAGCACTTCAAGCTCAAAACCTTTCTCGCGGAACAGACGTTTGGCGTATGACGGATATGCACCACGCGCCTGCACATCAATAAAGAACAGGTTCTCACGATCCTTTTCCAGCGCCGCCCAGACATCTTCAGGTTTGCAAGAGTACGGATAGAAATTCCCCCCCGCCAACATGCATCCGACCTGATTGTTTGGGTTTACTTCGTGAGCAATTTTGGTCACTAACGCACTGGCGATCAATTCATGGTGTGCTGCCTGGTATTTTACTTGTTCTTTGTTATCACCTTCTTCGAATACCAGACCCGCTCCCGAGAACGGAGCGTGCAGTAAAATATTGATTTCATTGAAGGTGAGCCAGTATTTCACCAAGCCGTCAAAAGCTTCAAAACAGGTACGGGCATAATGGGTGAAAAACTCCACCATCTTGCGGCTGCGCCATGAACCATATTCCTGCACCAAATGCATCGGGACATCAAAGTGGCACAGTGTCACCAGCGGTTCGATATTATGCTTTTTGCACTCGGCAAACAGATCACGGTAAAAAGCGATACCTTCCGCGTTTGGCTCTTTCTCATCCCCTTTAGGGAAAATGCGGCTCCAGGCAATCGAGGTACGGAAAACGGTAAAACCCATCTCTGCCATCAGGGCAATATCATCTTTATAGCGATGGTAAAAATCGATAGCCTCGTGGCTTGGGTAAAATTCATCATCACGCAGTGCAAAGCGTTTTTCTAAACCGAGCTTCACTGCCAGGCGATGCTCGCCGTGTGGGATGGTATCTACCGTTGAAAGCCCTTTTCCGCCTTCGAGGTATGCGCCTTCAGCCTGGTTGGCAGCGATGGCACCGCCCCATAAAAAGTCATCAGGAAAAATTGATGCTGACATAAAATCCCTCTTCTTAGTTAGTTAACGTTTACAGCATGTTGCGGTGCAACAACGGCGTTTGGCTGGATTTGCTCTTTCTCATCGCTTTGCTCCACAGGAATGTCCTCAAAGCCCAGAATTAACGTCAGGAAGAAAGAGAGCACCACGGCCATAATCATCACGCCAAACACCCAGACGATACTCATTGGATTTGCTGGATCAAAGAACTGCACGCTGGTGAACAGACCCGGAGATGCCATGGAATGACTCGCCAGCCCACCGATCCCTGCGACGGCGCCGCAGGCAAAACCACTGATTAATGCCGCAATCAGTGGGCGCTTCAGACGAACAGCCACACCGTAAAGTGCAGGTTCTGAAATACCCGCCACTATCGCCGATGCCGCAGCGGCGAGTGCTGTCTGGCGTAACTCAGGGTTCTTGGTTTTCCACGCCACAGCCAGTGATGACCCACCTAAAGAGAGGTTGGCACCAATTTCAGATGGCATAACCATCCCTTCTTTGCCCGTTTCAGCAATGGTTTGAATAATAGACGGGGTGAATACGCGGTGCATACCCGTCATCACTAACAGCGGCCACAGGGCACCCATGATCGCCACCGACAACCAACCCAGATAGCTGTGAATGGTGTAAACCAGTGAAGAAATACCGCTACCAATCCAGATCCCCAGCGGGCCAATAAGCATGATGGCGATGGGTGCTGAGATCAGCACAATCAGCATCGGTTTCAGGAAGTTTTTGGTCACCGCAGGTGTAATACGGTCAACCCATCTTTCGATGTAAGAGAGCAACCAGGTCATGCACAATGCCGGGATCACGGTATAGGTGTATTTCACCGCCGTAACCGATAACCCCATAAATTCAACCTGTTGGCCTTGTGCAGCTTTTGCCATCAGGTCAACAAAGTTTGGGTGTACCAACACACCGGCGATAGCGATTGCCAGCGACATATTGGTTTTGAATTTTACCGCCGCAGACGCGGCAACCATCACCGGCAGGAAGAAGAATGCGCCATCACCAATCACATTGAGGATGATGAGCGTGGATGAGCCTTTGCCAAATACACCGGTCATATCAAGAATCATGGCCAGTAGTTTAACCATAGAACCGCCGATAATAGCGGGTATCAACGGCGACATGGTGCCAATCAGCGCATCCAGAATCCCTGCCCCGATACGTTTCAGCGTGATTTTGTTTTTACCGTTAGAAGGTACCGTCGGTTGCATGCCTTCTGGCAGCAGTTTCAGCACTTCGGCATAGGCCTGGGACACCGTGTTACCGATAATAACCTGGCACTGATTTTCGCTGCGAACGACGCCCATCACACCGTTGATAGCTTTTAGCTTTGCGGTATCTACACGGCTGTCGTCGTTTAACACAAACCGCAAACGCGTCATGCAGTGTGTCACCGCCCCAACGTTATCCGCACCACCAATTGCGTCGACTATCGACTGAGATACTGCCGCATAATTCTTAGCCATGAGTTACCACTCTTCCGTATGACACTCTAATTTTATATTTAAATTCATTAAGTTATGAATATTCGTTCCGGTATCACCGCATCGACTAGTAGGGGTCTGAGAAATAGGTAACCGGTTCCACATTAGATTGACCAGGCAAAACGAACAGATCAAATACTAATTTTATGGATTATTAATTTTGTGATAACGATCGCCATAATCAGTCTTTTTAGGTCATCAACACCGCTTTCATACCCTAAATAATTCGAGTTGCTTCGAGGCGGCAAGGGAACGAGTCCCTGGGAGCTTACTTAAGTAAGTTTCCCGGGCGAGGTCACGCTGGCAACAAAGAGCAGCTTGAAGTATGACGGGTATAGGGCAGTATTTTGTCGCGGCGGAACGTGTAAAATGAGCGCATTCAACAAAGCCAGGAAGCTCCCATGTCGACAATGCTAGAAGTGGCACACAAAGCTGGTGTCTCAAAAGCGACCGTTTCACGCGTTTTATCCGGCAAGGGGTATGTTAGCGAAGCCACAAAAGAGCAGGTCTATAAAGCCATTGAAGAGACGGGATATCGGCCAAATTTGCTGGCGCGAAATCTGGCGACAAATAAATCAGAATGTATTGGTTTAGTGGTCACCAACACCCTTTATAACGGTAGTTATTTCAGTGAAATACTTTCACAGGCGGCAAAGAAATTAGAAGACAATGGCCGCCAACTTATTCTTGTGGACGGTAAACACAGTGCTCAGGAAGAACGCGAAGCCATTCAATTCTTGCTCGATTTACGCTGTGACGCAGTTATTATTTACCCGAGATTTTTGACCATTTATGAAATGGATGAAATTATTGACCAGCATAAGCAACCTATTATGGTGGTGAACCGTAAATTAAGAAAAAACCAAAGCCATTGTATTTGTTGTGACCACAAAGGCTCCAGTTTCCTCGCGACAAAATACCTAATTGAGCGCGGGCATCATGATATTGCATTTATTACCGGCGCAATGGACTCGCCTACCGCTATCGAGCGCTTAGAAGGCTATAAAGAAGCTTTAAATCAATATGATATCGGCGTAAACGATGCCCTGATTGTGCAAGGTAAATGGACGCCAGACAGCGGTGTATCGGCTGTAGAATTATTGCTAGCAGGAAAACAGAAGATCAGCGCGATTCTTTCCAGTAACGATGAAATGGCCGTAGGTGCGATGAAAAAACTGAGTGATATGGCGATTGCTGTTCCGCAGGAAATATCGATTATCGGCTTCGATAATATTCCCACGGCACCTTATCTTTCTCCGGCGTTAACCAGTATTAAAGATCCGGTGAGTGAGATGATTAGTGAAGTCATCAACCGCTTGATATCCATGTTGGATGGTGGATATTTATCCAAAGAGAATATATTTACATCGGATTTACTGGTAAGAAATTCGGTGATTGATGGGCCATATATTAAGTAAAACAGTTGCCGGGTGACGCGGCACTTATCCGACCTACGAAAGGGTGTGGTAGGGTGGATAAGCGTTAGCGTCATCCACCGTTTTCACCTTAGTCAGCGACTTTCACAATCAACTTGCCAAAGTTCTTGCCGACCAACAACCCGCGAAATGCTTCCACGCTGTTCTCCAGACCATCGACAATATCTTCACGGAACTGAATTTTACCTTCCGCCAACCACTGACTCATCTGTTTAAAGAATTCTGGATAATGAGCGGCGTAATCCTGCGAAATAATAAAACCTTGAACGCGCAGGCGTTTTTTCAGGATTGTGCCCATTAACAGCGGTAAACGATCCTGTTCAAAAGTGCTATTCATGCCGTTGTACTGGCTGATGACGCCACACACCGGAATACGCGCTTTAGTATTGAGCAACGGCAGAACGGCATCAAATACCGCGCCACCGACGTTTTCAAAATAGACGTCAATGCCTTTGCTGCAGACCTTTTTCAACTGTTCGGCAAAATCTGGTGCTTTGTGGTCGATGCAGGCATCGAATTTTAAAGTCTCAGTCACGTAACGGCATTTATCCTCGCCGCCCGCAATGCCCACAACGTGTGCACCGAGCAATTTTGCCACCTGCCCCACTATCGAGCCCACCGCCCCACTGGCTGCGGCCACAACCACGGTTTCGCCCGCTTTTGGCTCACCTATATCGGTCAAACCCATATAACCGGTAAAACCAGGCATCCCAAGTAAACCGAGTGCATATGACGGGTGTTGCATATTCGCATCGAGTTTCTGCAAGCCTTCGCCGTTCGAAAGTGCGTAATCCTGCCAGCCGGTATACGCCAGAACCAGGTCACCAACCTGATAATCTGCGTGTTGAGATTTCTCGACACGACAAACCGTACCGGCACCCATGACATCACCAATGGCCAGTGGCGCCGAGTAGGATTCAGCATCATCCATGCGCCCGCGCATGTACGGGTCGAGGGATAAATAAAGGGTGCGCAGCAGTAGCTGGCCCGTTGCAGGTTGTGGAACAGGAACTTCTTCGAGCTGGATATCTTTATCCGTTGGCATACCTTGCGGGCGCTGCGCCAGCACAAAGCGACGGTTAGTTTGGGACGACTGCGTCATAACGCTCTCCATAGATTAGGATCGTGAATATACGGTCACTCTGTCCCAGACTAGCTAATATAGGATTTACTGCAACTGATGGATGTCGCGTGCAGGTCTGATTCGCGCAGCGACATCCGACTAAATCAAAAACTTAAATTTAATGAAGTACCGTCACGGCATCTTCGAGTCGCGTGGCGCGGTGTTTCACCATCGCAGACACTTCCGCATTTTCTTCCACTAACGCCGCATTTTTTTGCGTGATAGCGTCAAGTTCGGCAACAGCACGTGTTAAATCAGCCAAGCCTTCAGCCTGTTCAGAGGTGGCGTGGCTAATTTGCCCCAATAGCTGCGTAACGTTTCGCACCTGATCAACAATATCATTCATGGTGCGCCCCGCTTCGTGAACCTGAATGGTACCAGACTGCACTTTGCTGGCGCTGGCATCGATAAGTTTGCGGATATCATTTGCCGCAGTCGCACTGCGCTGGGCCAGATTGCGCACTTCACCGGCTACCACTGCAAATCCTTTTCCCTGTTCTCCGGCACGTGCGGCTTCTACTGCGGCGTTAAGCGCCAGGATATTGGTCTGGAAGGCAATATCGTTGATAAGGCTAGTGATAGAACCAATCCGTTGCGTGCTATCGGCGATGTCATCCATGGTCGTCACTACGGTTTCCATCGCTTTACCGCCATGGGTTGCGGCAAGGCTTGCAGAGCTGGAAAGCTTATCTGCTGCTGCTGCGGTTTCTGAATTGTTCTGCACCGATACCGCCATCTGGCTCATGGTTGAGACTGTTTGCTGCACATTGACAACCGACTGGCGGGTGCGTTCATTGAGTTCGACGTTGCCCTGCGCCAGCGTCTCACTACCACTACGCACGTTTTCGACCTGGTGGCTGACATCATGAATGAGCCAACGGCACATCAGCCCAAGCTGGCCGATGGCACGCAACGTCATACCAATTTCATCCGTTCGGGCAAGATGCTGCACACGCTGCTGATTTCCGGTCGCCACTTCCAGCGCCTGACGCGCAACATTTTCCAGCGGGCGAGCAATTTGCCACTCCAGCAATGCGCAGACCACCAGGCACGCCAGTGCTGCGATCAACACAGACAGACCACCTTGCCCCAACGCGATAAAAGCCGCCAACATCAGCAAGAAAACGGTGCTGATATTCAAGCGAATGCGGCTTCGTAACGACAACGTGGGTAATTTCCCCAACCAACTCTTGCCCAACACCAGGCCTTTAAACAGGCGATATTTGCAACGTCCCTCTTTGAGCGCTTTATAGAGCGGCTCTACGGCCGCAATTTCATCCGGCTGCGCTTTGGTGCGAATCGACATATATCCGGTAGTTTTACCGTTGCGCACCACCGGCACGACATTGGCGCGAACCCAGTAATGATCGCCATTTTTGCGCTGATTTTTGACAATACCCGTCCACGGCTCGCCCTGTTTCAAGGTGTACCACATGTCTGCGAAAGCCGCCTTTGGCATATCGGGATGGCGCACCATATTGTGCGGGCAACCGATGAGTTCTTGAAGCGAGTAATTGCTCACCTTAACAAACGCATCGTTCGCATGAGTGATTGTGCTTTGCAAATCGGTTGTGGACATCAATGTGATGTCGTCATCGAGCAGGTATTCATGCTGTGTAGCAGCCATACGCGCAGTCATAGCAACCTCCTTGTAAGGTTATTTTTTTGTTAATTTTTTTGATGTGTTGTTATTTCGGCGCTGCAAAGATTTACTTTAGCGGGTAAACTTGACGGTGATCACACTTTCTCAACTAACCCATATTTTTTGTAATGATTTATGAAGTGGATCATATTTATCAATAATTTCATAACGTTGTTTATCAAATTATCATGGTGACGCTGAGTGCTGGAGTTTTAACCTACAATTTATAACTTGCCCACTACACTGAGTACGGAAGTCGGTTTCGCGCCCAAAAGGAAAAGAGGATAATCATGTTAAAAAGGAAAAAAACAGTCAGACCTATCAAGGTCAGTGACGTAACCATCATTGATGATAGCCGCCTTAAAAAAGCAATTACTGCAGCTTCGCTTGGCAATGCGATGGAGTGGTTTGATTTCGGCGTATATGGCTTTGTGGCCTACGCCCTCGGTAAGATTTTCTTCCCGGATGCCAGCCCAAGTATGCAGATGATTGCCGCACTGGGTACTTTCTCTGTTCCCTTCCTGATTCGCCCATTAGGTGGCCTGTTCTTTGGCATGCTGGGTGATAAGTATGGTCGTCAGAAGATCCTGTCCATCACTATCATCATTATGTCATTGAGTACCTTCTGTATTGGCCTTATTCCATCGTACGCAAGTATCGGTATTTGGGCGCCAATCCTGTTATTACTTGCAAAAATGGCGCAAGGGTTCTCAGTCGGTGGCGAATATACCGGAGCTTCCATCTTCGTGGCGGAATATTCCCCGGACCGTAAGCGTGGCTTTATGGGGAGTTGGCTGGATTTCGGCTCTATCGCAGGTTTTGTTTGTGGTGCGGGTGTGGTCGTGTTGATTACGGCCGTTATTGGTGAAGAAAACTTCCTCGAATGGGGTTGGCGTCTGCCGTTCTTCCTCGCTCTGCCATTAGGTATTATCGGTCTGTATCTGCGTAATGCGCTTGAAGAGACACCGGCATTCCAGCAGCACATTGAAAAGCTTGAGCAAGGTGATAAAGAAGGCCTGGCTGGGGGGCCAAAAATCTCCTTCAAAGAGATTGCCACCAAACACTGGCGCAGCCTGCTGACCTGTGTTGGTATCGTGATTTCTACCAACGTGACGTACTACATGTTACTGACGTACATGCCCAGCTACCTGTCTCATAACCTGCATTATTCCGAAGAACATGGCGTACTGATTATCATCGCCATCATGATTGGGATGCTGTTTGTACAGCCGGTGATTGGCTTATTGAGCGACCGCTATGGTCGTCGTCCATTTATTGTCTTCGGTAGTATTGCGTTACTGGTTCTTGCCATCCCTGCCTTTATCCTGATTAACAGCAATGTGCTAGGGCTGATATTCGCTGGGCTGCTGATTCTGGCGGTCATTCTGAACTCCTTCACGGGTGTTATGGCGTCAACGCTACCCGCCATGTTCCCAACGCATATTCGATACAGTGCGCTGGCAAGTGCCTTTAATATTTCGGTGCTCGTCGCAGGTGTTACGCCAACGGTTGCAGCCTGGTTAGTCGAAACAACCGACGACCTGATGATGCCAGCCTATTATCTGATGGTGGTTGCGGTCATTGGCTTGTTAACCGGCCTAACGATGAAAGAAACTGCGAATAAACCGTTGAAAGGGGCAACACCTGCGGCGTCTGATATTGCTGAAGCACGTGAAATTGTCCAGGAACATCACGATAACATCGAGCAGAAAATCGAAGATATTGATCGTGAAATTGAGGAATTACAGGCGAAGCGTGCCAACCTGGTACAACAGCATCCCCGTATCAATGAGTAATATTTTTAAGTGACAAGACGCCGGGCTAATGCCCGGCGTTTTCATTTCCGGCTTAACTCTCATTCTTAGAAGGAATGGGTTATGTTTAAAATTTATAAGCAAAGTATTTTTTGGACTTTGCGAATATTCATAACTCACCTAACGTAGCCTGCTCAAAGAATAACAATTCATATATACCCAGAATTATTCGAGTTGTAGGAAGGCGGCAAGCACGTGAATCCCAGGAGCATAGATAACTATGTGACTGGGGTGAAGGTGTGCAGCCAGCGCATCAACAACTTAAGTTATGAAGGGTATAAGGGTGCCCCATGCAAAGAAAAATACTGCCATTACTGCTGTTGACTGCAATCTCCGCAAGCAGCTTTGCCGCTACACCACCAAACACATTAATCGTTGCCCAAGGCCTGGATGATATTGTCAGCCTTGATCCTGCCGAAGCGAACGAGCTTTCCAGTATTCAAACCCTACCAAGCCTTTATCAACGTCTGGTTCAGGCCGACCGTGACAATCCCGCGAAAGTTGTCCCGGTGCTGGCAGAAAGCTGGCAGGGCGACGCGGCAAACAAAAAGTTGACGATCAAACTGCGTCCGGATGCCAAATTCTCCTCCGGCAATCCGCTACGCACTGAAGACGTTATCTTCTCTTACACCCGAGCAGTTACGCTCAATAAGTCTCCAGCATTTATTCTTAACGTGCTTGGTTGGCAGCCAGAAAACATCGCAAGCCTGCTGAAGAAAGTCGACGAACACACGCTGGAATTGCACTGGACCGCAGATGTCAGCCCGGCTGTAGCACTGAATATTCTCTCCACGCCAATTGCATCAATTGTGGATGAGAAAACTGTTTCGCCTAACGCGAAAACGGGTGATTTCGGTAACGAATGGCTGAAAATGCACTCTGCTGGCAGCGGCCCATTCAAGATACGGGTTTACCAGCCGCATCAGGCGATTGTGCTGGACGCAAACTCTACGTCTCCAGGTGATGCGCCAAAAGTTAAGAATATCATCATTAAAAACGTGCCAGACCCGGCTGCTCGCCGCTTGCTGATTCAGCAAGGTGATGCGGATATCGCCCGGGATCTGGGTGCGGATCAGACCAGCGCGCTGGAAGGTAAACCAGGCGTGAAAGTGCTGAGCATTCCTTCTGCTGAGCAGAACTATATGGTGTTCAATGCGGGTAACAATGCCAACCCACTGCTTAATAACCCAGCCCTCTGGGAAGCGGCACGCTATCTGGTGGATTACGAAGGCATCACTAAAGACCTACTGAAAGGCCAGTATTTTATCCACCAAAGCTTCCTGCCAGTGGGTTTCGCAGGCGCACTGGACAACAATCCGTTCAAATTTGACCCAGCCAAAGCGAAGGAAATCCTCGCTAAAGCTGGTATCAAAGATGCGCACTTCACATTGGATGTGGAAAACAAACCGCCTTTCATCACTATCGCGCAGTCTATGCAGGCGAGCTTCGCTCAGGGTGGCGTGAAGATCGACCTGCTGCCAGCCGCGGGTAGCCAGGTGTATGCCCGCGTTCGTGCCAAACAACATCAGGCCGCAATCCGTTTGTGGATCCCGGATTACTTTGATGCTCATTCCAACGCCAGTGCTTTTGCCTACAACGATGGAAAAGCAAGCACGGTTGCAGGTTTGAACGGCTGGCAAATTCCTGAGCTAAACAAACAAACTCTGGCCGCAGTAGCGGAAGCTGACCCGGCTAAGCGCCTGGAACTGTATAAGAAAATACAGGAAGAGGTACAACACAACTCACCATATATCTTTGTTGATCAAGGAAAAACACAGATTGTGGTGCGTGAAAATGTGAAAGGCTATCAACAAGGTTTGAATGCAGATATGGTGTATTACGATCGCGTGAGCAAATAACTGAAATCCCCTCTTCCGCACTTAGGGGAGAGGGGAAAACCAGCCACAGGGATAGAGTTCCACATGTCAGATATTTCCACCCTCTCAGCATCGAGTCGCTTTCGCCGCACAGTATTGACGCTTGTGCAGGGGCTGTTTACCCTGGCACTTACGCTTATCGGTTTGTTGATTATCACCTTTGGCTTGTCAGCACTTTCACCTGTCGATCGCGTGTTACAAATCGTTGGTGATCACGCAAGCCAGGCGACTTACGATCAAGTGCACCACCAACTTGGTCTGGATAATCCCCTGCCCGTTCAGTTCTGGCATTACCTGACTAATCTTGCTCACGGTGATTTAGGCACCGCCAGCGCCACTGGCCAACCCGTGCTCCAGGATTTGCTCGCAGCTTTCCCAGCGACGCTAGAACTCGCCACCCTCGCGCTGATTATAGGGAGTGTTCTGGGTGTGATTTTTGGCGTACTTTGCACTCGATTTGCAGGCTCCCCCTGGGATCTTGCGGTACGCACCTTCACGCTGCTGGGTAATTCTGTCCCTATCTTTTGGCTTGGTCTGCTGATGCTGGCGTTGTTTTACGCCCGCCTGCAATGGAGTGCCGGGCCGGGTCGTCTGGATGATATTTACCAGTACAGTGTAGAAACTAAAACAGGTTTTGTGCTTCTCGACACCTGGCTTTCCGGTGACCGCGACGCGTTCATGAATGCCATCAACCATCTTGTGCTACCTGTGCTGCTGCTGGCTTATTACTCGTTGGCAAGTATTACCCGTTTGACTCGCACCGCTTGCCTCAGTGAAATGAACAAAGAATACATAACGCTTGCGCGCGCCAAAGGTGCAGGAGAGCTAACAATTCTGGTGCGCCACGTGCTGCCCAACATTCGCGGCACGTTGTTCACGGTCATTGCGTTGGCCTACACCGGCATGCTGGAAGGTGCGGTGCTAACAGAAACGGTATTTTCCTGGCCAGGAATTGGGCGTTACCTCACCACCGCACTCTTCGCCGGGGATACCACCGCAATCATGGGTGGCACACTGCTAATTGGCGTGTCGTTTGTCATTATCAATAATCTGACTGACGTGCTGGTGCGTGTCACCGATCCGAGGGTGCATTAATGCCGTCTTACCTCTTTTTACGCCGCACTTTGCGTTCACCTGCGGCACTGTGTGGCCTGGCAATCATCACATTTCTGGTGCTGGTTGCTGTTTTCGCACCGCTTATCGCACCGTTCGATCCCAACTGGCAAGACGCTGCAGCGCGTCTGCAAGCGCCAAATGCCCAACACTGGTTGGGTACTGATAGCTATGGCCGCGATGTTCTCTCACGTCTGATTTATGGCTCACGCCCGACCCTTGCCCTGGTGTTACTGGTTACGGTCATCACACTTCCCTTCGGGCTGCTCATCGGCATTCTCTCCGGTTATTACGGAGGTTGGCTGGAACGGGTGTTAATGCGTTTTACGGATGTCGTGATGTCGATGCCACGCCTGATTCTGGCATTTGCCTTTGTTGCGATGCTTGGGCCAGGGCTTGTCAACGGCGCACTGGCGCTCGCACTCACAACCTGGCCTGCGTATGCACGTCAGTCCCGCAGCGAGATTCAGCGTCTGCGCCACAGTGACTATCTCGCCGCCGCCGAAATGATGGGTATCCGCGGCCCGCGCCTGTTAGCAGGCCATATCCTGCCGCTGTGCTTACCCTCAGCGATTGTTCGCCTGGCGCTTGATCTGGCAGGGATTATATTGGCCGCAGCCGGGCTTGGCTTCCTCGGACTTGGCGCAAGGCCACCGATGTCTGAATGGGGTTCAATGATCGCTGACGGGATGCAGGTTATTTTCGATCAATGGTGGATTGCTGCGATCCCAGGCACCGCTATTCTTATCAGTAGCCTGGCATTTAACCTACTGGGTGATGGATTACGCGATGTGCTGGAGCCAGGACATGACTGACAATCGAATTGAAGTTCGTGGGTTAAACATTGATTACCCTGGCGCGCGTGTCGTGGACAATCTCTCGTTTACGCTGGGTAATGAAAGGTTGGCGCTGGTCGGTGAATCAGGCTCAGGTAAATCAATGACTGCCCGGGCGCTGATGGGACTAGTGCGTAAACCCGGTAAAGTGAATGCGACTCAACTCAATGTTCTGGATAACGATCTGCTGACACTGCGCAACCGCGACTGGCAAGGCCTGCGCGGCAATGAAATCGCGATGGTGTTACAAGATCCACGCTACGCGCTTAACCCAGTACAAAGCGTTGCACAGCAAATCGACGAAGCGTTACGTCTGCATCAGAAAATGCCTACAGCGCAGCGCCGGGAGCGGATTGGCGAAGTTATCAATGCAGTAGGGTTGCAGGAAAACGTGCTGGCTCGTTACCCGGCAGAACTTTCTGGTGGTATGGGGCAACGAGTGATGATAGCCATTGCGCTGGTCAACAATCCAAAAGTGTTGATTGCCGACGAACCCACTTCCGCGCTTGATGCCCGCTTACGTAACCAGATTCTGGAACTGCTGGTAGAACAATGCGAACAACGCCAGATGGCAATGCTGTTGATTAGTCACGATCTCCCTCTTGTTGCAGAGTACTGCCAGCGCGTGCTGGTGATGTATCAAGGGCAAAAAGTCGATGAAATGCCAGCCAACCAACTTGCTACCGCAACGCACGCTTACACACGCACACTCTGGACATGCCGTCCTAACGCTGCGACTTACGGCATGATGTTACCGACTTTAGACCGTAGCCAGAATCTGCAAGGAGAAAGCGATGGCTATCGTTGAAGTCAGCAACCTGTGCGTACAATTTAGCGCAAAAGGTCAGGTTAAAACCGCTGTGCGAAACGCCAGTTTTGCCATTAGTTCAGGGGAAACATTCAGTTTAATTGGCGCTTCAGGCTGTGGGAAATCCACCATTTTGCGTGTGCTGGCGGGGTTACAGCGTGAGTGGCAAGGTAGCGTAAAAATACTGGATGGGGCAATCAAACCCGGCGTGCGTTTTCAGGGTGATTTGCGCCGCAACGTGCAAATGGTGTTTCAGGACCCGTACGCATCCTTGCACCCTAACCATACGATTTATCGTACTTTGGCCGAGCCGTTGGCTCTTCATGGTGAAGTGCAAATTGCCGCCCGCGTAGAAGAAGCGCTGCTTCAGGTCGGGCTGCTTACAGATGCCATGAAGCGTTATCCGCACCAGCTTTCTGGTGGGCAGCGACAACGTGTCGCCATTGCGCGTTCGCTACTGCTTCGCCCTAAAATTCTGCTGCTTGATGAGCCAACTTCAGCGCTGGATATGTCCGTGCAAGCAGAAATTCTCAATCTGCTGAACCGCCTTAAGCAACAGTTTGGTATGACTTACTTGCTCGTCAGCCATGATGCCGATGTGATTGCGCATATGTCAGATCGTGCGGCCTTTATGACAAACGGAGCCATTGGACATGAGTACGATCGCGCCGCTCTGGTGCGTGGAGATCACCGGATGAATGCCGCATAAGAGATAACATGGGTTATCCGCACCAATAAGCAGCACGACGCATGGTTATGGTGCAAAAAAACCAGATATCTGACAGAAAAGTTGCGCGATAGCAGCATATTTCCCGTCAGAACGTAACTCTGAGTGTTTAATAATTGTGCAATTCGAATTCCCCCAGATCGTTTATCCTGATTTTGCTTTGGAGAAGCGAAGTGGCGTATTCCCTGCAATACTTATTTCGTGTATCGCGTGATACGTCATTCCCAGGAGCACATTTTGAACAGGTTACCGACTAGCGCTTCGGCTCTTGCCTGCACAGCGCACGCTCTCAATATCATCGAAAAGAAGACACTAACTCATGAGGAGATGAAGACGTTAAATCGAGAGGTTATTGATAACTTCCAACAGCATGTCAATCCGGGTTTTCTTGAGTATCGCAAATCAGTGACCGCCGGCGGGGATTACGGGGCCGTAGAGTGGCAAGCGAGCAGTCTGAATACGCTTGTCGACACCCAGGGTAAGGAATATTTAGATTGTCTGGGTGGGTTCGGCATTTTTAACGTGGGGCACCGTAATCCAACAGTGGTATCCGCCGTACAGCATCAGCTCGAAAAACAACCCCTGCACAGTCAGGAGCTGCTCGA
>DATERH010000009.1:0-14435 GCA_035271785.1 Buttiauxella sp. | reverse complement strand
GAGCCAAGGAAAAATTATGAGTGATGTTTCCCAGACAGTGCCGGAACTGGTTGCCTGGGCCAGGAAAAATGACTATTCGATTTCGCTACCGACAGAACGTTTGACGTTTCTGTTGGCGATCGCCACGTTGAATGGTGAGCGACTCGACGGTGAAATGAGTGAAGGTGAACTGATTGACGCCTTCCGCCACGTGAGTGACGGTTTTGAGCAGACCAGCGAAACCATTAACGTTCGTGCCAATAACGCCATCAATGACATGGTGCGCCAGCGTTTGCTCAACCGTTTTGTCAGCGAAATCAATGAAGGTAATGCTATCTATCGCCTGACTCCGCTCGGCATTGGCATCACTGATTACTACATTCGCCAGCGTGAGTTTTCGACTCTGCGTTTATCGATGCAGTTGTCGATTGTGGCGGGTGAACTAAAGCGTGCCGCTGATTCAGCAGATGAAGGTGGCGACGAGTTCCACTGGCATCGCAATGTCTTTGCCCCGCTGAAATACTCGGTGGCCGAGATTTTTGACAGTATCGATCTCACCCAACGCATCATGGACGAGCACCAACAACAGGTTAAGGATGATATCGCGCAACTGCTGAACAAAGACTGGCGTGCCGCCATTTCCAGTTGTGAAATGTTATTGTCGGAAACCTCCGGTACGTTACGCGAGCTACAAGACACTCTCGAAGCCGCGGGCGACAAACTCCAGGCTAACTTGCTACGTATTCAGGATGCGATTCTGGGGCGTGACGATCTGCATTTTGTTGATCGTTTGGTGTTTGATTTGCAAAGCAAGCTTGACCGTATCGTCAGTTGGGGCCAACAGGCTATCGACTTGTGGATAGGCTATGACCGCCACGTCCATAAATTCATTCGTACCGCCATCGACATGGACAAAAACCGTGTCTTTGCTCAACGTCTGCGCGTTTCGGTACAGAACTATTTCGATGCACCGTGGGCGCTCACCTACACTAACGCCGACCGTCTGCTGGATATGCGCGATGAAGAGATGGCATTGCGTGACGAAGAAGTGACCGGCGAATTGCCAAGCGATCTGGAATTTGAAGAGTTCAATGAAATCCGCGAACAACTCGCTGCCCTGATCGAAGCCGCGCTGCAGGTCTACAAAACCCGACAAGTGCCGCTGGATTTAGGCGTAGTAATGCGGGACTATCTGGCGCAATACCCACGCGCCCGCCATTTTGATGTGGCGAGAATCGTAGTCGACCAGGCTGTTCGTCTGGGTGTGGCTGAAGCAGATTTTACTGGCTTGCCGCCACAGTGGCAGGCAATTAACGATTACGGAGCCAAGGTACAGGCGCATGTCATCAACAAATATTGAAAAAGTGATGCCGGTAAAACTGGCACAGGCGTTGGCCAATCCGTTATTTCCGGCACTCGATAGCCAATTACGTTCAGGTCGGCACGTTGGGCTCGATGAGCTGGATAATCATGCCTATTTGATGGACTTCCAGGATGAACTGGAGGAGTTTTACACCCGCTATAACGTGGAGTTGATTCGCGCCCCGGAAGGTTTCTTCTATTTACGTCCGCGCTCTACCACTCTGATTCCACGCTCTGTGCTGTCCGAACTGGATATGATGGTCGGTAAAATTCTTTGCTACCTCTATCTCAGCCCGGAGCGTCTGGCAAACGAAGGTATCTTCACGCAGGTTGAACTGTACGATGAGCTGCTAACACTGGCGGATGAAAACAAGTTACTCAAACTTGTGAATAACCGTTCTACGGGCTCGGATCTCGACCGCCAAAAACTGCAAGAAAAAGTCCGTGCTTCGCTAACGCGTTTACGCCGCCTCGGTATGATCTGGTTTATGGGTCATGACAGCAGCAAATTCCGTATCTCTGAATCTGTATTCCGCTTTGGCGCCGATGTGCGCGCCGGCGACGATGCGCGCGAAGCGCAATTACGCATGATCCGCGATGGTGAAGCGATGCCGGTGGAAACTCGTTTGCAACTCAATGATGAAACTGAAGAGTCGCAAACTATTCAGGATAACGCGGAGGATGAACAGGAATGATTGAACGCGGAAAGTTTCGCTCACTAACGCTAATTAACTGGAATGGTTTCTTCGCGCGTACTTTTGATTTAGATGAACTGGTGACCACGCTTTCGGGTGGCAACGGTGCCGGTAAATCCACCACCATGGCCGCGTTCGTCACGGCGCTTATCCCCGATTTAACACTGCTGCACTTCCGTAACACCACTGAAGCGGGGGCCACATCGGGTTCACGCGATAAAGGTCTACACGGTAAGTTAAAAGCAGGAGTCTGCTACTCTCTGCTGGATGTGGTTAACTCGCGCCACCAGCGTGTCGTCGTCGGTGTTCGTCTGCAACAAGTGGCAGGCCGCGACCGTAAAGTTGACATCAAACCGTTCGCGATTCAGGGCTTACCGTCTTCCGTCCTGCCTACGCAGTTGCTGACCGAAACCCTCAACGAGCGCCAGGCGCGCGTACTGAGCCTGCAAGAACTGAAAGACAAAGTCGAAGCCATCGAAGGCGTTCAGTTTAAACAGTTCAACTCGATTACTGATTACCACTCATTGATGTTCGATTTGGGCATCGTCGCGCGTCGTCTGCGCAGTGCATCGGATCGTAGCAAGTACTACCGTCTTATCGAAGCCTCGCTGTACGGCGGGATTTCCAGCGCCATTACCCGTTCTCTGCGCGACTACTTGTTGCCAGAAAATGGCGGCGTGCGTAAGGCATTCCAGGATATGGAAGCAGCATTGCGTGAAAACCGCCTGACGCTGGAAGCGATTCGCGTCACTCAGTCAGACCGTGACTTGTTCAAGCATTTGATTTCAGAAGCCACCAACTATGTGGCAGCGGATTACATGCGTCATGCCAACGAGCGACGTATTCATCTGGATAAAGCGCTTGAGTTCCGTCGTGAGTTATTGATAAGCCGTAAGCAACTGGCTGCAGAGCAATATAAACACGTCGAAATGGCACGTGAACTAGCTGAACAAAGCGGTGCAGAAGGGGATTTGGAAACGGACTATCAGGCGGCCAGTGACCACCTGAACTTGGTGCAAACGGCGATTCGCCAGCAGGAAAAAATCGAGCGTTACGAAGCTGACCTCGACGAACTGCAAATGCGTCTCGAAGAACAAAATGAAATTGTTGCTGAAGCCTCTGAGCAGCAAGAAGAGAATGAAGCACGCGCTGAAGCGGCTGAGCTGGAAGTCGATGAACTGAAAAGCCAACTTGCCGATTACCAGCAAGCGCTTGATGTTCAACAAACGCGCGCCATTCAGTATCAACAAGCGTTACAGGCTCTGGAACGTGCGCGTTCGCTGTGCCATCTGCCTGACCTGACCGCAGAAAGTGCGGAAGAATGGTCAGAGACTTTCCAGGCAAAAGAGCAGGAAACCACAGAAAAGCTGCTGACACTGGAACAGAAAATGAGTGTGGCGCAAACGGCACATAGCCAGTTTGAGCATGCTTATCAACTTGTCACCGCTATCAATGGCCCTGTGAGTCGCAGTGAAGCCTGGAGCGTTGCGCGTGAATTATTACGTGACAGTAATAACCAGCGCCATTTGATGGAGCAAGTTCAGCCGCTCAGAGCGCGCCTCAACGAACTTGAGCAACGTCTGCGCGAACAGCAAGAAGCAGAACGCATGTTCGCTGAGTTCTGTAAGCGTCAAGGCAAACACTTTGATCCTGAAGATCTGGACGTGTTACACGAAGAGCTGTCTGAACGCATTGAGACCTTACAGCAGCGCGTTTCTGATGCCAGCGATCAACGTGCAAACCTTCGTCAGGAACAAGAGCAGATCCAGACTCGTATCAAACGCCTCCAGCAGCGTGCACCTATTTGGCTGGCGGCACAAACCAGTCTCACTCAGCTGTGCGAACAGAGTCATGAGCAGTTTGAAAGCAGCCAGCATGTCACCGAATACATGCAGCAACTGCTTGAGCGTGAACGTGAAGTCACGGTTGAACGCGACGAAGTCGGTGCGCGTAAACGTGCTATTGACGAAGAAATCGAGCGCCTGAGCCAACCTGGTGGTGCTGAAGACCCGCGTTTAAATGCGTTGGCTGAACGTTTTGGCGGCGTGCTGTTGTCCGAAATTTATGACGATATCAGCCTTGATGATGCCCCTTACTTCTCGGCATTATATGGCCCATCACGTCACGCCATTGTGGTGCCAGATTTATCTCTGGTGCGCGAGCAATTAGATAACCTGGAAGATTGCCCGGAAGACCTTTATTTAATTGAAGGGGACCCGTCTTCCTTCGATGACAACGTCTTTACGGTTGAAGAGCTAAACGCTGCCGTTCTGGTGAAAACCGCTGAGCGTCAGTGGCGTTATTCTCGCCTGCCTGAGTTACCTATATTTGGCCGCGCCGCGCGTGAAAATCGCCTTGAAAACCTGCATGCAGAACGCGAAACCCTGGCAGAGCGTTTTGCGACACTGTCGTTTGATGTTCAGAAATCACAGCGTTTGCACCAGGCATTCAGTCGTTTCATCGGCCAGCATTTGGGTGTGGCATTTGATGACGATCCGGAAGCGGAAATTCGTCAGCTCAACACCCGTCGCGGTGAAGTTGAACGTGCTATCAGTAGCCATGAAAACGACAATCTGCAACAGCGCCAGCAATATGAACAGGCTAAAGAAGGGGTTGACCAGCTTAACCGCCTGTTGCCGCGTATCAGCTTACTCAATGATGAAATGCTGGCTGACCGCTGCGATGAAATCCGTGAACGCCTTGACGAAGCGGATGAAGCCGCACGCTTCCTGCATCAGTTTGGCAACCAACTTGTAAAACTCGAAGCGGTAGCATCGGTACTGCAAAGTGACCCTGAGCAGTTCGAACAGTTAAAAGAAGATTATCAGTACGCACAACAGGTCCAGCGCGATGCCCGCCAGCAGGCATTTGCCTTGACTGAAGTGGTCCAGCGTCGAGCGCATTTTAGCTATTCTGATTCCGCTGCGATGCTTGATGGGAATAGCGATTTAAACGAAAAATTGCGTAGCCGCCTGGCGCAAGCGGAGGCTGAACGTACTCGCTCCCGTGAAGCATTGCGTCAGCATGCACAGCAATTGAGTCAGTTCAGCCAGTTAATGGCGTCGCTGAAAAGCTCCTTTGATACCAAAAAAGAGCTGTTAACCGATCTGCACAAAGAACTGCAAGACATTGGTGTTCGTGCTGATATTGGTGCTGAAGAACGTGCCCGCTCACGTCGTGACGAATTACACACTGCATTGAGCAACAACCGTGGCCGTCGTAATCAGCTCGAAAAAGCACTGACTTATTGCGAAGCGGAAATGAGCAATTTGACTCGCAAACTCAAACAGCTAGAACGTAGCTATTTTGAAATGCGCGAACAGGTTGTCACCGCGAAAGCGGGCTGGTGTGCCGTGATGCGTATGGTGAAAGATAATGGCGTTGAGCGCCGTCTGCATCGTCGCGAACTGGCTTATGTCACCGGTGATGAGCTGCGTTCTATCTCGGATAAAGCTTTGGGTGCGCTGCGTTTGGCCGTTGCGGATAACGAACACCTGCGCGATGTGTTGCGCATGTCTGAAGATCCTAAGCGCCCGGAACGTAAGATTCAATTCTTCGTTGCGGTTTATCAGCATCTTCGCGAACGTATTCGTCAGGACATTATCCGTACCGATGATCCAGTTGAAGCCATCGAGCAGATGGAGATTGAACTGAGCCGCCTGACGGAAGAACTGACTTCACGCGAACAAAAACTGGCAATCAGTTCTCGCAGCGTGGCGAATATCATTCGTAAGACGATTCAGCGTGAGCAAAACCGTATCCGTATGCTCAACCAGGGTCTGCAAAGTGTCTCCTTCGGCCAGGTGAACAGCGTGCGTCTGAATGTGAACGTGCGTGAAACCCATGCGATGTTGCTGGATGTGCTTTCAGAACAACATGAGCAGCATCAGGACTTGTTTAACAGCAATCGCCTGAGCTTCTCCGAAGCATTAGCAAAACTGTATCAACGTCTGAATCCACAAATTGATATGGGCCAACGCACACCGCAAACCATCGGTGAAGAGCTGCTCGATTACCGTAACTATCTCGAAATGGAAGTAGAGGTTAACCGTGGCTCAGATGGTTGGCTGCGTGCGGAAAGTGGTGCCTTGTCGACCGGTGAAGCTATCGGTACCGGGATGTCGATTTTGGTCATGGTGGTTCAAAGCTGGGAAGAAGAGTCGCGCCGTTTACGCGGAAAAGACATTTCCCCATGCCGTTTGCTGTTCCTCGATGAGGCAGCACGTTTGGATGCGAAGTCGATTGCCACGCTATTTGAGTTGTGTGAACGACTTGAAATGCAACTGATTATTGCAGCACCAGAGAATATCAGTCCAGAAAAAGGCACCACCTATAAGCTGGTACGTAAGGTGGTTCAGAACCATGAGCACGTTCACGTTGTTGGGTTGCGGGGCTTTGCGCCACCCCTTCCGGAGCCTGTTGCTGACACTTTAGATGCATCATAAAAAACGCGGGCTACGGCCCGCGTTGCTTTTATTGACTGCTCTTAATCTTTAATTTTATTTACATTTATGTGGGCAATTAGGATTCGCTGTTTATATACTGATCTTAAAACCCAGCGACAAAAGCTAGGTATAAACAGGGGGCAAGGGATGTTGCTTACAAAATTGCACGGTTTTCGACTGTCAGCGCTTACGTTTGGGCTGGCACTCAGTTTCGCTCCACTGTTTATGGCGCATGCCGATGAGCCAGCAGTCGTTCCATCTGACAGTTCTGCGGTAAGTATTGAACCCTCGAGTTCTCCAGACCAGCCGTTACCGCAATCTAACGCTACCGCTAATATGGTGGGCGTGTTACCGCTTGATTCGACCGGCATGTCTGCCGCACAAAGTCGTTCTCAACTGGTTGCCCACTTGCCGACGGGTTACACGCCTGTTTACCTGAATGCACTCTCTGCGTTCTATGCTGCGCGTGAAATGAAACCGATGTGGGAGAATCGCGATGCAGTTAAAGCCTTCCAGCAACAACTTGCTGAACTGGCGATTGCAGGCATTCAGCCACAATTCACCACTTGGGTTGAGTTGCTCACCGATCCGTCCGTTACTGGTTTAACCCGTGATATCGTGTTGTCTGATGCGATGATGGGTTATCTGCAATTTGTTTACGGTATCCCAATAGAAGGCAACCGCTGGTTGTACAGCACCAAGCCGTACAAAATGCAAACGCCGCCCATTTCTGTGATTAACCAATGGCAGGTGGCAATTGATCAGGGAACGCTGGCGAGTTTTGTCGAAACGTTGGCTCCTCAGCATCCGCAATACACCAAACTGCATCAATCGTTGGTGCATTTGTTAAGTGATTCCCGACCGTGGCCGCAATTGACTGGCAGCGAAACGCTCCGCCCAGGTCAGTGGAGCAACGATACGCCAGCGCTCACAGAGATTCTCGCCCGTACCGGTATGTTGCAAGCTGAACCTGTGATACCGCTTCCTGAACGCACGAATGTGTCTACTGCTGCTGTTGCAGTCAGCCCCTCGGCCATTCAGTTAGACAGTGAACAGACAGTTCAACAGACCCCTGATGTGGTTGCCGGTCAGAAAAAGAAATCGGCTCCAGCGGTTCGAAGTGTCTACAGCAAAGAGTTGGTGGAAGGGGTGAAACGCTTCCAGAAATGGCAGGGGCTGGGTGTTGATGGATCGATTGGGCAATTAACACGTGACTGGCTGAATGTAACTCCACAACAGCGTGCTTCCCTGGTGGCGTTAAATATTCAGCGTTTGCGCTTACTGCCCAAAAAACTCGATACCGGCATTATGGTCAATATCCCTGACTATTCACTGAGCTATTACCTTAATGGCAGTGAAGTATTGGCTTCGCGCGTTATTGTTGGGCGTCCAGACCGTAAAACGCCAATGATGAGCAGTGCGCTCAATAATGTGGTCGTTAACCCTCCATGGAATGTACCACCAACGCTTGCGCGCAACGATATTCTGCCAAAAGTACATCAGGACCCCGGTTATCTCGACAGGCATGGTTATAGTGTTCTGCGTGGTTGGAGCAACAATGCAGAGTCCATTGACCCATGGCGTGTCGATTGGGGCACTATCACTGCAAGCAATTTGCCATTCCGCTTCCAGCAAAAACCAGGAGCTCAGAACTCGTTAGGGCGTTATAAGTTTAATATGCCAAGCTCTGAGGCTATCTATTTGCATGACACGCCCAATCACAATTTGTTCCAGAAAGACGCGCGTGCGCTGAGCTCTGGCTGCGTAAGGGTCAATAAAGCTTCTGAGCTGGCAAACATGCTGCTACAAGATGCGGGTTGGAATGATGCACGGATTTCGAGCCAACTCAAAGACGGCAGCACCAAGTATGTGAATATTCGTCAGACCATCCCGGTCAACCTCTACTACCTGACGGCATTTGTCGGTGATGATGGACGAACACAATACCGTACAGACATTTACAATTATGATCTCACCGCGCGATCTGGTGCACAAATCCTCTCGAAAGCTGAACTATTGATTCGGTAAATGCAGTAATTCTAATGAATTAGCGGTCGTAATAATTGTTAAACTCATCCGGGGCCTCTACAGGCCCCGGTTTATCTGGGTTTTAGCCTGTCTTGACTCATGTTGTTTTGGCAGTTAAGGTGCCAGGCAGTGCGCCTGAAGGGCATATTATTCGATCGTTTTTACATGTAGACCTGGACATCATGGACAAATTTGACGCAAACCGCCGCAAGTTGCTGGCGTTGGGTGGTGTGGCTTTAGGTGCCTCGCTGTTGCCAACACAAGCATTTGCCATGCTTTCAACACCGCGCCCGCGCATTCTGACTCTCAATAATTTGCACACTGGCGAGTCATTGAAGGCCGAATTTTTCGATGGTAAAGGCTATATTCAGGATGAATTAGCAAGACTTAATCATTTCTTCCGTGATTATCGCGCGAATAAAATTAAATCTATCGACCCAAAATTATTCGACCAGCTATATCGCCTGCAAGGCCTGTTGGGGACGAACAAACCTGTACAACTGGTATCCGGTTATCGTTCTTTAGACACCAATAATGAGCTACGTGCTCGTAGCCGTGGCGTAGCGAAAAAAAGCTATCACACCAAAGGTCAGGCAATGGATTTCCATATTGAAGGGATTTCGTTGAGCAATGTTCGCAAAGCAGCATTATCTATGCGCTCAGGTGGTGTAGGATACTACCCCAGAAGCAACTTTGTGCATATTGATACCGGGCCACTAAGGCATTGGTAAAACAACGGAATCCGGTGATTGTTGCCGGTATTGGAGTGTCATGAATTATCACATTATACCGGTCACCGCGTTTGCCCAAAACTGTTCATTAGTTTGGTGTGAAGAAACGCTGCAAGCAGCAGTGGTTGATCCTGGCGGCGAAGCTGAAAAAATCATCCAGCAAGTCACGGCAAAAGGCGTGATGGTCACACAGATCTTGCTAACGCATGGTCACCTTGATCATGTTGGAGCCGCCGCTGAACTGGCAGAACATTACGGTGTTCCAGTTATTGGGCCGGAAATAGAAGACGAATTTTGGCTACAAGGTTTACCGGCGCAAAGCCAAATGTTTGGGCTTGAAGAGTGTTTGCCACTGACGCCAGATCGTTGGTTGATTGAAGGCGATAATGTGTCGGTGGGAAATGTGCCATTAAAAGTCCTGCATTGCCCGGGTCATACTCCAGGCCATGTGGTGTTCTTTGATGCGCAATCTCAGTTACTGATTTCCGGTGATGTGATTTTCAAAGGCGGAGTGGGGCGAAGTGATTTCCCACGTGGCGACCACGCAGCACTTATTGACTCGATTAAACGTAAACTGTTGCCACTAGGCGATGATGTGACGTTTATCCCAGGTCACGGCCCGCTGTCTACTTTGGGCTACGAGCGTCTGCATAATCCCTTCCTTCAAGACGAATTGCCGGTCTGGTAAAATAAGAAGAGCCGCATTGAGCGGCTCTTTTTTTATCGGTTTTGCTCTTACAGCACAGCGACAATCGCTTCACACAGTGGAGCCATGTTGTCCGGCGTCATCCCCGCAACGTTCACACGTCCGGAAGCAACCGCATACACACCAAACTCTTCACGTAAACGCAGCACCTGCTCTTTGGTCAGGCCGCTGAACGAGAACATGCCGTTCTGGTTGATGATAAAGCTAAAGTCGCGATTAGCGCCTTTCTCTTGCAGGGTATTCACGAACAGCTGGCGCATACGGTGAATACGCTGGCGCATGTCAGACAGCTCTTGTTCCCAAAGAGTACGCAGTGCGTCATTGCTCAGAATGGTTGCAACAACTGCGGCACCGTGTGCTGGTGGGTTAGAGTAGTTGGCACGAATAACAGATTTCATCTGGCTGAACGCGCGATCCACGGTATCTGCATCAGCAGCAACCAGCGTACAAGCACCTACGCGCTCATTGTACAGACCAAAGTTCTTGGAATAAGAACTGGCAACAATCAGTTCCTGGTGGCTTGCAGCAAAAATACGCAGGCCTTCAGCATCTTCTTCCAGCCCACGAGCAAAGCCCTGATAGGCGAAGTCAAACAGTGGCAACCAGCCTTTAGCCAGTGACATTTCTGCCAGAGTTTTCCACTGCTCAGCCGTTGGATCAATACCGGTTGGGTTATGGCAGCAACCGTGGAACAACACGACATCGCCCGCTTGTGCAGCTTGCAGGCTGTTAATCAGGCCATCGAAATTCAGAGAGTGGTTCTGCGCGTCATAGTAATCATACTCGCACACTTCCAGCCCTGCCGCGTTAAACACGCTCTTGTGGTTTGGCCAGCTTGGATTGCTCACCCAAATACGTTTGGCTGTGGTGTTTTTAGCGATGAAATCAGCGGCAATACGCAGAGCACCAGTCCCACCTGGGGTCTGTGCCGTGCGAGCACGTTTGTTCGCGCTCAGAGCATTATTTTTCCCGAACAGCAATTCTTGGGTGCAATTGCCAAATTCTGGAATACCGTCAATACCGAGGTAGTTCTTGGTATTCTCATTTTCCAGCAGATACAGTTCAGCCTTTTTAACGCAGGTCAAAACCGGAGTTTTACCTGTTTCATCCTTATATACACCAATGCCAAGGTTAATTTTAGTCAGACGGTCATCGGCGCGAAACAAATCGGCCAAACCAAGAATTGGATCAGCTGGAGCAGCGGTAATGTTCTCAAACATGACGAGTTTCCATTGTGGTATCGAGGGAGTAACGCTCTCAGGTTAACTGCTGTTTTAGCAAATGCCAACCGTTTGCAACAAAAAGAAACCGTACGGGTCACAAGTTATTTTTTCCTGCTTTTTAGGCATAAAAAAACAGGGCCGAAGCCCTGTTTTTAAATCATCCTTGCAACAATGTTGCGGGATAATTAGAACTGGTAAACGATACCAACAGTAGCCATGTCAGAAGTTTCCAGACCGGATGCTTCGGTGTAGCTGTTGTCGTCCAGCAGGTTGAACTGGTATGCAGCGTATACGTTCATGTTTTTGTTGAAGTAGTACCAGGTGCCCACTTCTACGTATTTCTTCAAATCAGCATCGCCACCAGTGAAGGTAGAATCATTTGCAGTACGGCCTTTCAGGTCCTTACCTTTAGACTGAACGTAAGCGATGGATGGACGCAAACCGAAGTCGAACTGATACTGAGCTACAGCTTCGAAGTTCTGAGTTTTGTTAGCGAAATTGCTATCAGCTTCACGTGTCATGTTTGTAGTTTCTGCATACATGATTGCAGCATAGACGTTGTTTGCATCGTACTTAGCAGCAGTAGACCATGCTTCAGCCTGATCACCACCGGCGCTCGCAAATGCAGAGTTATGCGCAGCTGAACGTTGTGCGTTAGTACGGTTAGCTGACTCATAGCCAGCCGCAACACTGAAGCCTTCGCCGATATCATAAGTTACAGCGGTGCTGTAGCCGTCACCGTTTGCTTTAGCGCCGTTAGCAGTAGGACCAAATTCTACCTGGCCATTGTCATTTACAAATCGACCAATGGCATTGTCACGATCGTTTTTGCCTTGGTATTGCAGAGCAAATGCCAAGCCATCAACTAAGCCGAAGAAGTTGCTGTTACGGTAGGTCAGAAGGCCATTAGCACGACCATTCATGAAGTTGTCTTTATCGACCCAAGTATCGCCGCCCCATACAACCAGCATATCGGTATAAGCCGCTACGTCGTAGATTGCGCCATAGTTACGGCCGTAATCCAGGGAGCCTGCATCACCAAATTTCAGGCCAGCAAATGCCAGACGAGTAGCGGTAGCCTGAGCACCTTCCGGGTTGGAGGCGTTCATGTTGTATTCCCACTGGCCGTAACCGGTCAGTTGGTCATTGATCTGAGTTTCGCCTTTGAAACCGATACGAGCGTAAGTGGAATCACCGTTACTTGTTTCACCACTCGTCGTCCATCCGTGCTCGCCTACAGCTTTGCCGTAGAAGTCCAGTTTGTTGCCGTTTTTGTTATAGATTTCTGCAGCGTTTGCTGCACCGGCTACCAGCAGAGCAGGGATTACCACTGCCAGAATATTGCGCTTCATCATTATTTATTACCCTCATTAGGTTTTTTTGTGACACCTGCCACTGCCGTCAATAATTCTGTACGGAACTATTGATGAGAGTTTGGTGTCTTTCTGTGTCTGTCAGGCATCTTTCCATCCATGAAACCGTTTCGCTAGCCAGAAAGTGCTACAAACATCGAGACTTAGTTACAAAAAGAAAGTATGTGTAACTAAATGTGTATTTAATGGAACTTTGTGAACTACCTCAAATTAATTCCCCGCTTCGCTTAAAAAAGCACCAACACTAATCTATATATATGAATTGCTTATATTTAATCTGTATTATGAAAAATTGAGTGAATTTTTTGCTTACATTTGTACATTCTTTGAGTGGTTTTTGGATGTCTGGATATCTGAGCGAATTTTATCCGAATGTGCTAAGTCAGTGTGAAAACTGAGAGTGCAAGCAGAGAGTAGGGTTATTTTGTGTTTGCTTGCTTCGCAGACACACTTGGTAACGTGGTAGTTGCGGAATGGGGTTGAAATTGACGTTTGTTTAACTTTCGTTGAAGAAAAAAGACGTTCGTGCGGCAGATGTAAAAAAGGCCAGCGATGCTGGCCTTAGAAAATAGTGTGGTTTTAGAAGTTCGCGTTACGTGGTGTACGTGGGAATGGAATCACGTCACGAACGTTCTGAACACCTGTTACATAAGCAATCAGACGCTCAAAACCAAGACCGAAGCCGGAGTGAGGAACGGTGCCATAACGACGCAGATCACGATACCACCAGTAGTCTTCTTTATTCAGACCCATCTCGGCCATACGTGCATCCAGCACATCCAGACGTTCTTCACGCTGAGAACCACCGATGATTTCACCAATACCTGGCGCTAACACGTCCATTGCGGCAACGGTTTTACCGTCTTCGTTAAGGCGCATATAGAAGGCCTTAATCTCTTTCGGATAGTTTTTCACAACCACCGGTGCCTTGAAGTGTTGCTCGGCAAGATAACGTTCATGCTCAGAAGACAGGTCCACACCCCAGTAAACAGGGTTCTCGAACTTCTGACCACAATTCTCGAGAATGGTAACAGCGTCGGTGTAATCAACCTGCGCAAAATCAGCATCAATGAAACGCTGTAAACGTTCCACTGCATCTTTGTCAACGCGCTCAGCGAAGAACTCCATGTCATCCATACGTTCGTCAAGCACCGCTTTGAAGACATATTTCAGCATCGCTTCAGCCAGACCTGCAACGTCGTCAAGGTTAGCGAAAGCGACTTCTGGTTCCAGCATCCAGAACTCAGCCAGGTGACGGCTGGTGTTGGAGTTTTCAGCACGGAAGGTTGGGCCGAAGGTATAAACCTTTGATAACGCACACGCGTAGGTTTCGCCGTTCAGCTGGCCGGATACGGTCAGGAACGCTTCTTTACCAAAGAAGTCTTTATCGAAATCAATTTTACCCGCATCAGTACGCGGCAGGTTTTCCATGTCCAGCGTAGAAACGCGGAACATCTCGCCTGCACCTTCGGTGTCAGAGGCAGTAATCAGAGGCGTGGAGACCCAGAAATAACCATTTTCATGGAAGAAACGGTGCAGCGCTTGAGCAAGGGTATGACGCACACGAGCCACAGCGCCAATCATGTTGGTGCGCGGGCGCAGGTGAGCCACTTCACGCAGATACTCAATGCTGTGGCGTTTTGCCGCCATCGGGTAAGTGTCAGGATCATCAACCCAGCCGGTAACTTCAACTTCAGTTGCCTGGATTTCAAAGCTCTGGCCCTGACCAAGAGACTCTACAACTTTACCCGTTACGACAACGGAACAGCCGGTTGTCAGGCGCAGTACGTCATCATTGTAATTAGGCAGAGAATTATTAATGACGGCCTGTACAGGAGAGAAGCAGGAACCGTCATAGACGGCGAGGAAGGAGATACCAGCTTTTGAATCTCT
>DATERH010000008.1:0-5364 GCA_035271785.1 Buttiauxella sp. | reverse complement strand
TAGCGATCAATGCGCGGTAAATCTCGATAAAAGGAGGTAATTTCATCTTCACTGTTGACAGGCCTTAGCTCAGGTTGGTATACATAATCATGCAGTAATATTGAATAAAAATACATTATTACCTGCCGCGATGGAACCCCTGGTTCCGGTGGATTGAACCACGTAATTGTTAGTTGGGTGATGGCTTTCAAGCTGACACCTTTAGCAGACACAACCTAAGAAGGTGTACAGCTGAGATGTTGAATACGCTGATTGTTGGTGCCAGCGGTTATGCAGGCGCAGAGCTTGTGACCTATTTGAATCGCCATCCTCATATGAACATAACCGCTTTGACGGTTTCAGCGCAAAGTAATGACGCAGGAAAATTGATATCTGATTTGCATCCGCAGTTAAAAGGTATCGTGGACATGCCGTTACAGCCGATGTCAGATATCAGCGAATTTACTGATGGCGTCGATGTGGTGTTCCTCGCAACTGCCCATGAAGTGAGCCATGACCTGGCCCCACAGTTTCTGGATAAAGGCTGTGTTGTTATCGATCTCTCAGGCGCCTTCCGCGTTAACGATGCCAAGTTTTATGAAAATTTCTACGGCTTTACGCATCAATATCCTGAATTGCTGGAGCAGGCAGTTTATGGTCTGGCGGAATGGCAAAGCGACAAATTAAAAGAAACCAGTTTGATTTCTGTGCCTGGATGTTACCCAACCGCATCACAACTGGCGTTAAAACCTCTGATTGATGCCGGGCTGCTGGATTTGAATCAATGGCCGGTGATTAATGCAACCAGCGGTGTGAGCGGTGCAGGGCGTAAGGCGGCGATGTCCAACAGCTTTTGCGAAGTCAGTCTGCAACCTTATGGCATTTTTAATCATCGCCATCATCCAGAAATTGCCACGCATCTTGGTACTCCAGTGATTTTCACGCCACACTTGGGCAATTTCCCTCGTGGGATTCTGGCGACCATTACTTGCCGTCTGAAAGCAGGGGTGACCCAGCAGCAAGTCGCTGAGGTATTTAATCAGGCTTATCAGGATAAACCGTTAGTGCGCCTGTATGACAAAGGCGTACCAGCACTGAAAAACGTGGTTGGTTTGCCGTTTTGTGATATTGGTTTTGCCGTGCAGGGCGAACATCTGATTGTCGTCGCAACCGAAGATAATCTACTTAAAGGCGCGTCGGCTCAGGCCGTGCAGTGCCTGAATATTCGTTTTGGCTTTGCCGAAACGCAGTCTCTTATTTAACCGGTAGTTGGGTGACACGATGAATCCATTAATTATCAAATTAGGTGGCGTACTGCTTGATAGCGAAGAAGCGCTGGAGCGCCTGTTTACCGCGTTGGTGAACTATCGTCAGTCCCATCAACGCCCGCTGGTGATTGTCCACGGTGGTGGCTGCGTAGTTGATGAGCTGATGAAAAAGCTCTCCTTGCCGGTGACCAAGAAAAACGGCCTGCGTGTCACGCCTGCGGATCAGATTGATATTATTACCGGCGCGCTAGCGGGTACAGCGAACAAAACATTGTTGGCATGGGCAAAAAAACATGACATCAATGGAGTTGGTCTTTGCCTCGGTGATGGCGATAGCGTAACGGTGACCAAACTCGACGAAGAACTGGGTCATGTAGGTCTGGCAAAACCAGGTTCAGCAAAGCTGATTACCACGCTGCTGGACTCCGGTTTTCTGCCAATTGTCAGCTCCATTGGTGTGACTGCTGAAGGAGAACTGATGAACGTAAACGCTGATCAGGCTGCTACGGCACTGGCTGCAACACTTGGCGCGGATTTGATTCTGCTGTCAGATGTTAGCGGTATTTTGGATGGCAAAGGGCAGCGTATTGCAGAAATGACGGCGGCCAAAGCTGAGCAATTAATTGCTCAAGGCATTATTACCGACGGCATGATTGTTAAGGTTAACGCGGCGCTGGATGCAGCACGCACGCTGGGTCGCCCAGTGGATATCGCATCCTGGCGTCACGCGGAGCAGTTACCCTCTTTATTTAACGGCGTGGCTATTGGCACCCGTATTCTGGCCTAGTTTTGCGCGTCATACTTCGAACCGCAGGTGCGTTGGCTGCACTCGCTCACCCCAGTCACTTACTTGTGTAAGCACCTGGGGATTCCCGAGCTTGCCGCCTTCCCGCAATTCGAATTATTTAGCGCATCAATTTAGTTTTGAAAGGATAAGACAATGCAAAATCACGGCATCAAAAAAATCGTTCTCGCATATTCCGGTGGCCTTGATACTTCAGCCATCATTCCATGGCTGAAAGAAAACTACGGCGGCTGTGAAGTGGTCGCTTGCGTGGTGGATATCGGCCAGGATCGTGAAGACCTGAAAGGCGTTGAAGAAAAAGCACTGCGCTCTGGCGCAACAGAATGCTACGTCGTTGATGCGCGTGAAGAGTTCATCAGCGATTACGTTTATCCGGTATTGCAAACTGGCGCACTGTACGAAGGCACCTACCTGCTGGGTACGTCTATGGCGCGTCCGCTGATTGCTAAAGCACTGGTTGATGTTGCAAATAAAGTTGGTGCAGATGCGTTGTGCCACGGCGCGACCGGTAAAGGGAACGACCAGGTTCGTTTCGAATCCGCGTGGGCGGCATTGGCTCCACATCTGAAAGTGGTTGCGCCATGGCGTGAATGGGACCTGCGTTCCCGTGAAGCGCTGCTGGATTACCTGAAAGAGCGTGATATCCCGACTACCGCTTCCCTTGAGAAAATCTACAGCCGTGACGAAAACGCATGGCACATCTCGACCGAAGGTGGTGTGCTGGAAAGCCCATGGAATGCACCAAATAAAGATTGCTGGGTATGGACTGTTGATCCTAAAGAAGCTCCAGACCAGGCAGAACAAGTCACTGTGACAGTTAAACACGGCAAAGTTGTTGCGGTTAATGGGGAAACCATGAGCCCGTTCCAGTGCCTGGAAACGCTGAACAAAATTGGTTCTAAACACGGCATCGGTCGTATTGATATCGTAGAAAACCGTCTGGTTGGGATTAAGTCCCGTGGTTGCTATGAAACCCCTGGGGGCACCATCATGGTAGCTGCACTCCGTAGTGTTGAGCAGCTGGTTTTAGACCGTGATAGCTTCAAATGGCGTGAGCAACTGGGCCTGGAAATGTCCTACGTGGTTTATGATGGTCGTTGGTTTGCACCGCTGCGTAAATCCCTGCAGGCATCCGCAGAGTCACTGGCCGCTGATGTGAACGGCGAAGTCGTGCTGGAGCTCTACAAAGGTCAGGTAACGGCGACACAGAAAAAATCTCCGAACAGCCTGTATAACGAAGAGTTCGCCACCTTCGGTGAAGATGAAGTGTATGACCACAGCCACGCAGGCGGCTTTATTCGTCTGTTCTCGCTGTCATCACGTATTCGCGCATTGAACGAACTGAAGAAATAATCAGGCTATCTTACTTGTCATTTTGAACCCGGGCAGTGCTCGGACAAAACACTCTGTGTTTTGAACGACCAAAGGTCGGCCCCGAAGGGGTAAGCGAAGCGCATAATCCTCACGTACTCGATGTACGCTCCGGTTTCTGTGCGCTGGCCGAGTTCAAACTGCCTACGACGATAACGCCTGACGGTAGTAGAATCATTTAATTAATGGAGCATCAATATGGCACTTTGGGGTGGACGTTTTACTCAGGCAGCAGATCAGCGGTTCAAATCGTTCAATGATTCATTACGCTTTGACTATCGACTGGCGGAGTTTGACATTGTGGGTTCTGTCGCCTGGTCCAAAGCGTTGGTTACAGTTGGTGTTCTGACCGTTTCTGAACAACAGGAACTTGAGCAAGCGCTGAATTTCTTGCTTGAAGAAGTTCAGGCTAATCCGCAGGCTATTCTTGAAAGCGATGCGGAAGATATTCACAGCTGGGTGGAAGGTAAGCTTATCGATAAAGTCGGTCAGCTTGGTAAAAAACTCCACACTGGCCGTAGTCGTAATGACCAGGTCGCCACCGACCTTAAACTGTGGTGCAAAATGCAAATCAGTGAGCTGCTGGGGGCGACTCGCCAACTGCAACAGGCGCTGATTGAGACGGCAGAAAACAATCAAGATGCTGTGATGCCGGGTTATACGCACTTACAACGTGCGCAGCCTGTGACGTTTGCACACTGGTGTCTGGCGTATGTTGAAATGCTGGCGCGTGACGAAAGCCGTTTGCAGAGCACGCTCGAGCGCCTGGACGTTAGCCCTCTGGGTAGCGGTGCACTGGCGGGTACGGCCTATGCAATCGACCGTGAGCAACTGGCCGGTTGGTTAGGTTTCTCCTCCGCAACCCGTAACAGCCTGGACAGTGTGTCTGACCGTGATCACGTGCTGGAACTGCTTTCTGATGCGTCTATCGGCATGGTTCACTTGTCGCGTTTTGCTGAAGATCTGATTTTCTTCAACACCGGTGAAGCAGGATTTGTTGAGCTGTCTGACCGTGTGACATCGGGTTCTTCACTGATGCCGCAGAAGAAAAACCCGGATGCGTTAGAGCTTATCCGTGGCAAATGTGGCCGTGTACAGGGTGCGTTGACGGGGATGATGATGACCCTGAAAGGTTTGCCGCTGGCCTATAACAAAGACATGCAGGAAGATAAAGAGGGTTTATTCGACGCTCTCGATACTTGGTTCGATTGCCTGCATATGTCCGTGTTGGTGCTGGATGGTATTCAGGTGAAACGCCCGCGTTGTAAAGAAGCGGCTGAGCAGGGTTACGCCAACGCCACTGAGCTGGCTGATTATCTGGTCGCCAAAGGCGTGCCGTTCCGTGAAGCGCATCATATCGTGGGTGAAGCGGTGGTTGAGGCGATTCGTCAGGGCAAAGCGCTGGAAGCGTTGCCGCTCGCTGATTTACAAAAATTCAGCGCGACTATCGGTGATGATGTTTACCCAATTTTGTCGCTGCAATCTTGCCTGGATAAGCGCGTAGCAAAAGGTGGTGTGTCACCTCAACAGGTAGCACAGGCGATTACCGACGCGAAACAACGTCTGGTTTAAAATCGTTGCAAGTTAAGAAGAGCCTGGCCTTGTGCCGGGTTTTTTGGTTTATAACGGATAAAAAAAGAGCGGACATAATGTCCGCTAAATAATTCAGGTTGGCTTCAGTACTTAGTTAGGGAGTCAGGGTTGTCCCCGCAGCAAAACCAAGATCAAGGATGGTTTGTGCTGTTGATGGCTATTATTTACCACCAACAGTTGATAGGGATAATCGTTCGTTGCTATGATTTCTATCGCCATGAACTATCATGGCGACGGAGGATAGAGAATGAATATTCGTGATCTTGAATACTTGGTGGCGTTATCTGAACATCGTCACTTTCGTCGGGCAGCGGATTCCTGCCATGTTAGTCAGCCAACGCTGAGCGG
>DATERH010000007.1:0-10190 GCA_035271785.1 Buttiauxella sp. | reverse complement strand
TATCGGAAACGGCACGCAAGCGTTCTGCGGCTTGCTCTGCGGTTAAATCACGTTGGGTTTCAGCCAGCATTTCATAGCCGACCATAAATTTACGCACTGTTGCGCTACGCAGCAGTGGCGGATAGAAGTGAGCATGCAACTGCCAATGACCATTTTCCTCTCCGTTAAACGGGGCGCCGTGCCAGCCCATGGAATAGGGGAATGAGCACTGGAAAAGGTTGTCATAGCGGCTGGTTAGTTTTTTCAGCGCGAGCGCTAAATCACGACTCTGTTCAGCTGTCAGATCAGTGATACGTAGAACATGCGCTTTTGGCAGCAGCAGCGTTTCGAACGGCCAGGCGGCCCAATAAGGCACCACGGCAATCCAATGTTCTGTTTCGACGACTGTGCGGCTGCCGTCTTTGAGTTCGCGCTGAACGTAGTCGACCAACATCGATGAACCCATTTCCGCGAAGTACTCACGCTGTAGCACATCCTCACGTGCCACCTCATTGGGCAGGAAGCTGTTTGCCCAAACCTGGCCGTGTGGATGCGGGTTGGAGCAGCCCATGGCCGCACCTTTATTCTCAAAAACTTGCACCCACGGATAGGTTTTCCCTAAATCCGCGGTCTGTTCTTGCCAGGTTTTTACCACTTCTTCCAGTGCTGCCACTGACAGCTGTGGCAATGTTTTACTGTGATCCGGTGAGAAACAGATAACCCGGCTGGTGCCGCGTGCACTTTCACAACGTAAAAGCGGATCGCTGCTTTCAGGCGCATCGGGGGTGTCCGTCATCAACGCGGCAAAATCATTCGTAAAAACAAAAGTGCCGGTATATTGCGGATTTTTATCACCGGTTACGCGCGTATTTCCAGGACACAAGAAACAATCCGGATCATGGGCCGGTAACGTTTCATTTGACGGTGTTTCCTGCGCACCTTGCCATGGGCGCTTAGCACGATGCGGAGACACCAGAATCCATTGTCCGGTCAGTGGGTTAAAACGGCGATGTGGATGATCCACCGGGTTAAACTGCTCCATCACATTTCCTTAGTCTGGATAACCTTGAGGGTGGCGAGACTGCCAGCGCCAGGTATCATCTGCCATTTCTTGCAGAGTCCTGCTGACACGCCAGTTAAGTTCTTGGTCGGCTTTTGTGGCATCGGCCCAGTAAGCAGGGAGATCACCATCACGACGCGGGGCGAAGTGATAATTCACTGATTTTCCACAAGCGGTGCTGAAAGCGTTGATCACATCCAGCACGCTGCTACCAATGCCTGCGCCGAGGTTGTAAATATGCACGCCCGGTTTGCCTTGTAGCGTTTGCATCGCCGCTACGTGACCATCAGCGAGATCCATTACGTGAATGTAGTCGCGCACGCCGGTACCGTCTTCGGTTGGATAATCATTCCCAAAGACGGCCAGTGAATCACGACGGCCAACAGCAACCTGCGCGATGTACGGCATCAGATTGTTTGGAATACCTTGTGGATCTTCACCCATATCACCTGATGGATGTGCGCCAACTGGGTTGAAGTAACGCAACAGCGCTACGCTCCAGTTCGGCTGCGCTTTTTGCAGGTCAGCCAGAATCTGTTCAACCATTAACTTACTGCGGCCGTAAGGGCTTGCAGGTGTGCCAGTCGGGAAGTTTTCAACATAAGGGATTTGGGGTTGGTCACCATACACCGTGGCGGAAGAACTGAAGATGAAGTTGGTGACATTGGCTGCGCGCATGGCAGAAATCAGGCGCAATGTGCCAGTCACGTTGTTGTCGTAATATTCCAGCGGTTTGCTAACCGATTCACCGACCGCTTTTAGGCCAGCAAAATGAATCACGGCATCAATTTGGTGATCGTGGAAAATTTCAGCCAGTAAGGCTTCATCACGAATATCACCATCAATGAACAGTGGCTTCTTACCGCTCAGACGTTCAATGACGGGCAGAACGCTGCGTTTGCTGTTGCACAAATTATCGAGAATGACGACGTCGTGACCATTTTGTAGCAGCTGCACGCAGGTATGACTACCAATGTAACCGCTACCACCTGTTACCAATACTCTCATTTTTCGCTCCATTACGCGTATGGTATGTAATAAACATAGCATAACAGAGATGTCAAAAGTGTGACATGTGCTAAATTAGTGGAATCGCTTACACTGATCTTTTAAAGACAAGCATCATCGAAGAAAATGATTATAAAACAAAAGGTCACTGTCATGATGTTGCGGGTTGTCTGAAAGTAGGGCGGATATGCGAAACTTCTCTCCGCCCCGTGGATGAATGAGCCTTATTGTGCAGGCAAAACGTCGTCTAACTGATAGCGATAAACCTCATCATTGGCGATGAAGGTGAGGCGCTTAGTGATGCATTCCGGCGCATCTTCAGGGTGGTGAGAGACAAACAGCAATTGGGTTTCTCCTTCGCCAATCAAAATATCAATGAAACGGCGTACTAGCTGGCGATTCAACGGATCCAGACCTTGCAGTGGTTCATCCAGGATTAACAGCGTCGGATGTTTCACTAATGCACGAGCGATTAGTGCAAGGCGCTGCTGGCCCCAGGAAAGGCTGTGGAATGGCGCGTCGGCGATGGCATTGTCCATACCAAGCATATTCAGCCATTGGCGGGTCAGTTTTTGCTGGCGGTCAGAAACAGCCTGATAAATTCCTATCGAATCAAAATAACCGGAAAGAACCACGTTCCGCACCGTGGTACTGACGCGGTAATCAAGGTGCAAATTACTGCTGACGTAACCGATATGCTTTTTGATATCCCAAATAGTCTCGCCACTGCCACGGCGGCGGCCAAACAACGTCAGATCGTTACTGTAACCTTGGGGATGATCACCTGTCACCAGACTGAGTAATGTCGATTTACCCGCGCCGTTTGGGCCAACGATTTGCCAGTGTTCACCGGGATTTACCGTCCAGGAGAGTTTGTGCAGGATTGGCCTGTCGTTATATTCCACAACACCATCACGCAGAATAATGCGTGGTTGATTCGCAGGTAGCGTATAGCGAGCACTCGGATCATCGGCTTCGGGTAGCGCAACGCCTGCCAGTTTTTCACTGTGGGCCAGTTGTGCGATCAGCGCCTGTTCGAGCAGCTTTTGTTTTTCACCCACTTCAATCAGTGCACAATCGGCCAGCACGCCAGCATGTTGTACAAAATCAGGAATTTCATCGAAGCGGTTAAGCACCAGCACCACTGTGTAGCCTTGGGTACTCAATTCACCTAATAAGCCAGCGAGTTGCTCGCGGGATTTCACATCCAGCCCGTCAAACGGCTCATCAAGAATAAGCAAATCAGGTTGCGGCATCAGTGCCTGGCAGAGCAGCGTTTTGCGCGTTTCTCCGGTCGAAAGGTATTTAAAACGGCGGGTCAATAACGAGGTGATACCGAAAAGCTCCGCAAGCCTGTTACAGCGGGCTTCATCTTTGATTTCATCCTGAATAATTTCTGCCGTGGTTCGGCCGGTATCGTCTTCGTCAGGACTCAGTAAATCGGTGTTATTGCGCTGCCATTCATCGCTGACTAATTTTTGCAGCTGCTCAAATGAAAGATGCGCAATACGTGAAAAAGTGCACTGACGTTCACCTTTTTGCACAGGCAGGGATCCTGCGAGTGCGCGGGCAAGTGTCGATTTCCCGCTACCGTTTGCACCCACAAACGCCCAGCATTCACCGGCGTTTATGGTTAAATCATTGAGGGCAAGCGTTCGGGTATCGCTAAGGTGGAAGATCCCTTGCGAAATGCGTAACACAGACATGTTTCATCCCATTTTTTGCAGTGATTAACTCCAGATTTACGGATTGCCTGTGTTGTTGTCAATTCGCTGAACGGTTTTAGCACAGAGTGGCGATAATCACGCGATCGGCATTAAAAAATGCTATGACTTCAGCACCTTTTACCAGTTTCTGGATTTCTACCACGTGATTAGGAATCGTTGCACACAGCGTTTGTCCATCTGGCAATTGCACCAGGATTTCGCTTTGCTCGGAATCTTGCTGAATCTTACTGATTGTGCCAGTGAGTTGATTATCAGCACCGCTGGCCTGCTTTGCATCAGTGGTGATTTCCACCCACGGAGCCTTAATTAGCACCAGTACTTCTTTGCCAGAACTCAATCCCAGGCGCTCAGCGCTTTGGCGTGTAATCGCTGCACGTAAGCGGGTGGCACCATCAGCCAATAGAATATCAACGTGCTGTTGCACCTGTTCGCTATCGCGATGCAAAATCGTACCGAAAAGCTGGTTACGGGCGCTTGTTTGTAGCGAAAAACGGGAAATTGCGGCGAGCAGGCTATCAAGTGGCAATGCGTCATCACGCAGTACATCGAACGCTTTTTGCTGGATTTGTGCGAGTAATTCATACAGCTGAATCAGGCGTTCGCCATAGCGGGTAATCACCGCACCGCCGCCGCCTTTACCGCCAGTCGCCCGCTCAACTAAGGTCTCGTCGCTTAACTGATTCATCTCATTGATAGCATCCCAGGCACTTTTGTAGCTAATGCCCGCGAGTTTTGCGCCCTGGCTAATTGAGCCGGTATGTTGTATTTGTTTAAGTAGCGCAATACGACGTGGATCGGCGAACAACCGCTGCTGGAGTTTCAGCGTCAGTAAAATTTCAGCTTGCATAACCTCTCCGCAATTATAAAAACGTCATTTTCCTCTATTGCGGCGGGATGGGCAAATGGCACAAAAGGAGAGTGCGTTTTTCTGTTATGTCGTTAGAATGCTTGCTCTTACTTTTGTTGGAGGC
This sequence comes from Buttiauxella sp., assembly GCA_035271785.1. Taxonomy (GTDB): domain Bacteria; phylum Pseudomonadota; class Gammaproteobacteria; order Enterobacterales; family Enterobacteriaceae; genus Buttiauxella. The sequence goes on along the minus strand of DATERH010000007.1, from coordinate 5,445 downwards.
ATCCATGTTAGAGTTATTAAAAAGCTTGGTGTTTGCCGTGGTCATGGTGCCAATCGTTATGGCGGTGATCCTCGGTCTTATTTATGGATTGGGTGAAGTCTTTAACGTCTTCTCAAAAGTCGGTCATCACGACCAACCGAAACAGAACCATTGATTTCCTGACGCCCGCTTATGCGGGCGTTGTTTTATCCCCGTTATTTTTCAAATTGGGCGTTTCAGCCCACCATCATAAATTCAGCAGCGGTAGCGCCGCGGGTATTTGTGAGAGCAGGTACAACACCAGCCCGATAGAACCTCCAACCAGCGTGCCGTTAATGCGGATAAACTGTAAATCCTTGCCGATATTCAACTCGATTTGCCGCGACATATCCTTTGCATCCCAACTTTTGACCGTATCGCTAATGTGGCGAGTCAGGAATGTGGCGAATTCTGGTGCCATTTTTTGTACTGCTTGCTCCAGATGCTCATTCAGTGAAGTACGCAATGCGCTGTCAGCTACCAGCGTTTCCCCCAACCATTGCCCTGCCTCCGCAATACGCTGTTTCATACGTGAATCATCAGAGTTGATGTCTACTTTCAGCCATTGTCGTAAATCCCCCCAAAGTTCACCCAGATAGCGGTTGAATGCCTCATCTTCTTTCAGATAATTTTTGATATTGTCTGCTTTTTCAGCCATTTGTGGCGAGTGTTTAAGATTATCGATAAGTTTTAACGTCGCTCGATCAAACGCCTGTCGGATTTGATGCCCCTGGTCCTGGCTAACGTCATCTAAAAATGAATTTACCGCACTGGAAACCCATTCAGCGCTGTGCTCTCCCAGCCACTCTGTCGGCAGTATTTTGGATGTGCGCGGATGCTCTGTTTCCAGCCAGTGCACAATCTGGCGGGCAATAAACGCGCGTGTGCTTTCACGTTTAATCAGCGCGAGCATTTGGGTGATAACTGAATCGAGCAGTTCTTGATGTCGGTTATTTTTAGTCAGACTTTCCAGCAGTAGAGCACTTGAATACGTCAAATCGACTTTATCAATAGCCTTATGCACGGCCTGGCGGATTAAGCGCTGGATCCGTGCATCATCGGTCAGATCCAAAAAAGCGCTCATCACCTGTAGCAAATGTTGACCCACTCGCTGGGCATTGTCGGGTTTGCTGAACCACTGGCCAATCATGTGTGCCGGTTCGTGGCGACGAATTAGGGCAATGAGGGATTGAGTATCGAGAAATTTCTCTTGCACAAAGATGCCAAGATTTTCGCCAATTCTGTCTTTATTACGCGGAATTATTGCCGTATGGCGAGAAATAAAGGGAATAGGTACACGGCGAAACAGCGCCACAACGGCAAACCAATCAGCAAGAGCACCCACCATAGCGGCTTCAGCAATCGCTTTTAAACCGCTAACCCAGAAGTTGGGGGGTAAAAAGAGGGTGATCACAAAGGTTACGGCAGCAACCAGCAATAAGGACAGCGCAAGTCGCTGGGTACGTTTCAGTTCTGCTATTTTCTCCATCACCTAAGCATAGAACGGTGAAGGCTGAATCGGTAGAACAAATTTATCTTGCGATTAATCCTGTTCATTAGTGTGCCTATTCCTGGCAACTAAATTGTCCGCGACTTCAATTCTTTATAAGAATCTTCCCGGTAGTAACTTGATTGCCATGTTGCTTTAACGATACTGTATGTATATACAGTTAATTGTTCGAGGGGATTTATGACACTGCTTATTTCGTTTTCTTTTTGTCACTCAACGATATATGAGGCATGAATATGGGGGCATTTCCATCACCGGCACAGGACTATGCGGAACAGAGTCTCGACCTTCATCAACTGCTGGTTAAGCATCCTACTGCCACCTATTTCGTACGTGCATCCGACGACTCGATGATTGAAGGCAGCATCGGTAAGGGGGATTTACTGGTTGTCGACAGTGCCAAAACGGCGGTGCATCACGATATTGTGATTGCAGCAGTTAATGGCGAATTCACCGTGAGGCAATTAAACCTCAGACCCATTGTTCAGTTAATGCCGCTCAATCGCGCTTACAAACCGTTCTGTCTCGGTTCGGAGGAGGCGCTTGAGGTCTTTGGCGTTGTCACTTACATCATAAAGTCGACGAGCTAATTATGTTTGCCCTGGTTGATGTAAACAGTTTTTACGCCAGTTGCGAAACCGTATTCAGGCCCGATTTGAAAGGGAAACCGGTGGTTGTTTTAAGTAACAATGATGGGTGCGTGGTCGCGTGTAATGCCGAAGCTAAAAAAAGTGGCGTACAAATGGGAAGTCCTTACTTCAAGCAAAAGGATCTCTTCCACCATCGTGGCGTTATTGCGTTCAGTAGCAATTATGAACTGTACGCTGATATGTCACACCGTGTCATGATGACGCTGGAGGAAATATGTCCGCGCGTGGAAATTTACTCAATCGATGAAGCATTCTGTGATTTTTCTGGTGTGCGTAATTGCCGCAATCTGGAGGATGTTGGTCGGGAAATACGCGCCACTCTTTTACAGAGAACGCATTTAACGGTTGGCGTTGGAATAGCCCAGAGCAAAACGCTGGCAAAGCTTGCTAACCACGCCGCGAAGAAATGGCAACAGCGAACAGGTGGCGTTGTTGACCTGTCAAATGTCGAGCATCAGAGGAAGCTCATGGCGGCCTTACCAGTCGGTGAAGTTTGGGGGATAGGTCGTCGTATAAGCAAAAAGCTTGAGGCAATGGGTATCAAAACCACGCTGCAACTTGCGGATACTGACACACGATTCATACGCAAACACTTCAGTGTTGTGCTCGAAAGGACAGTTCGCGAGCTCCGCGGTGAATCTTGTCTGGGATTTGAAGAATTTGTGCCGACGAAACAAGAAATCATCTGCTCTCGCTCATTTGGCGTGCGGCTTACCAAATACGAACATATGCATCAGGCCATTTGTAGTTATGCAACGCGTGCCGCAGAGAAACTGAGAACTGAGCACCAGCATTGCCGTCATATTTCAGTCTTTATCAAAACATCTCCTTTCAGCGTGAATGAACCTTATTATGGCAACCAGGCGATGGTAAAACTGCTTACGCCGACGCAAGACACCCGAGATATCATCGCGGCGGCCATTCGCTGCCTGGGGACTATCTGGAGAAGCGGGCATCACTATCAAAAAGCTGGAGTGATGCTCGGCGACTTTTTTAGCCAGGGTGTTGCGCAGCTTAATCTCTTTGATGACAACCCACCACGGGTCAACAGTGAGGCATTGATGCAGGTGTTAGACACGATTAATAAAAAGAAAGGCAGAGGGACGCTTTACTTTGCAGGGCAGGGGATTGAACAACCGTGGCAGATGAAAAGAGCGATGTTGTCACCTTGCTATACGACGCGGTATAAGGATTTGCTGTTGGTGTGATGATACTGGAATGACAGTGTTTTTCCCTGGTAACTCCTCAATGCTTCCTCACTCAAAATACAGCCAATAAAAAAGCAGCCATAACAGGCTGCTTTCTAAAAGATTTTTGGTCGGCACGAGAGGATTTGAACCTCCGACCCCTGACACCCCATGACAGTGCGCTACCAGGCTGCGCTACGTGCCGACTGCCAAATAATACTACCTTTTTTGCCATCGTTTGCAAGATTACATACGGCTAACTGCTTCATAAATAAACAATCAATTAGCAATGAAGCGTTTCTCATCGGTCAGCACTTGCAGCAATAATCCCAGCTGTGGCTTGGTTTCTTTGATGGTTTCGCCTTTCAAATTGTACATTCGATAGTTGCCGTTATTATCGAGTACCAGCGTCATGGTCGGCAAAGTAATCCCGAGGCTATTATTGTCCGCACCCACCACCCAGTTATTGCGTCGAGTTGCAGCAAACAGGTCTTCACCCTGTGAATACTCATTTGCCGGGTTTTTGACGTGTAGCAGACGCTGCATCAACGTGGTCATCACATCCCGATGGTCGGTGAGTTTTGCGATGCTCTGCGCGGGTGTACCAGGCCAATGGATAACCAACGGTACCTGAATACGAGCACGTGACCAGGCGAAAGCATCCCGCTCTTTACCCAACGGCACACCGTGACCTGCGGTAATAATCACCACCGTATTCTGAAGCTTCCCGGAAGCTTCTAGCGCATCCAGTACGCGTTTAATTTGTTCATCAACGTTACCTGCGGCACGGGTATAGCGACGGCTAAAGGCTTGCCGATTGCTGTCTGCCGTGATGCTGGTGCCATTAAAGGCCACCCAAGAGAACCAGCGGTTATCTTCAGATGCGTATTGCGTCAGCCACTTAACCCATTGCGAAGCCGTTTGCGTGTCAGACTGGCTTTGCGCAGAAGGCAAAGAGAAGTCAGATAACAAAGCCTGGCGATACATTGAAGAGTCAAAGCCATCGGATGCGAAAAGCCCCAATTGATAGCCCTGTTGGTTCAATGCTGTAATTAGCGCAGCAGGAACGCGAGCGGATAAAACACCGTCCATATATGCCGGTGAGATACCGTAGAACAGGCCAAAGATGCCGTTGTCGGTGCCATTACCCGCGCTCATATGCTGCGTGAAGTTAATATTGTTGCTCGCGAATTGGCTCAAGTTGGGTAGATCTTTTTGCGCATGTTCGGCATTCAGACCATCGACAGTAATCAGCAAGACATTACTGCCCGTTCCCATATCACGGAATTGCAGATCACTCAGTGGATACTGCACCGAAACGGCTTCAGGATTACCCTGTTCCACGAGGCGACGCTGGTACTCTTTCGCATCCAACAGGCCATGTTTTTCGAGGAAGCGACGGGCCGTCATCGGGTAGGAAAGTGGCAGGTTGGCGCGCTGCATAGTAATCGGGCGGTAGAAATTCGCATCCGCCCAGATATACATAATGTGGCTGCTAAAGAAGGCGACAAAGAACAGCACGACGACCGGTTTAGCATAGTGCCTGCGCCGCCCGAGACTGCGTAGTTTTTGCCAGCTCCAGGTCGCAAACAGCATTTCAATCAGTAAAATCACGGGCACACTGATAAACATCAGTTGCCAATCACGCGCCATCTCACTCTGGTCAGGGTTAATCACCAGTTCCCAGACAATCGGATTAAGATGGAGATGGAAACGAGTAAAGACTTCGCTGTCGATAAGTAGCAGAGTCATGCCTGCGGTGGCAAGCGCTGCCGAGACAAAGCGCATCAACCGTTGCGACATCACAATGAACGTCAGCGGGAAGAGGACCAGCAAATACGTGGCGAAAACCACAAAGCTGAAATGGCCGATAACGGTCAGCCAGGAGTAAATACGACCCGTGAGCGTTGTCGGCCAGTCGGCGACAAACAGATAGCGACTACCCAGCAGCGTTGCCAGCAGGATATTAAACAAGGCGAACCAATGTCCCCAACTGACCATCTGGGAAACTTTTTCGCGGTAGCGCTGACGGTTAGTCACCATAACGTATAGCTACAATCCCTTAATGAGCTTTGTCTTC
>DATERH010000006.1:0-3510 GCA_035271785.1 Buttiauxella sp. | reverse complement strand
GCTTGAAGGGCGATGGGTATATGTTACCTCAAAATTTCACACGGAAGCAGCACGCTTTGCAAGGTGATGATCATGAGCAGTTATGCTATAACAAACACCTTGTGTCGCGGCACCGTCTGCCGGAACACTGTCTGACTAATATAGGATGCACAGCATGGTTACTCTTCACACAAATCACGGCGATATCGTAATCAAAACTTTTGATGATAAAGCGCCAGCAACTGTTAAAAATTTCCTCGAATACTGCCGCGAAGGTTTCTACGACAACACCATTTTCCACCGTGTGATCAATGGTTTTATGATCCAGGGCGGCGGTTTTGAACCGGGCATGAACCAGAAAGACACTAAAGACACCATCCAGAACGAAGCGAATAACGGCCTGAAAAACACCAAAGGTACGCTGGCAATGGCTCGTACCCAGGCGCCACATTCTGCAAGTTCCCAGTTCTTTATTAACGTGGCTGACAACGATTTCCTGAACTTCAGCAGCGAAAGCATGCAAGGTTGGGGTTACTGCGTATTTGCCGAAGTAGTTGAAGGCATGGACGTGGTAGAAAAAATCAAAGGCGTGTCCACTGGTCGCAGCGGTATGCACCAGGACGTTCCTAAAGAAGACGTGGTTATCACTAGCGTAACCGTAAGCGAATAATTCGCCCGATGGCGATGACGCTTTTTATCGCAGATTTACATCTGTGTTCAGAAGAACCGGCGATTACCGCCGGTTTTCTGCGTTTTCTGGCAGGCCGCGCGCGGGAAGCTGACGCGCTTTATATCCTTGGCGATCTGTTTGAAGCCTGGATTGGCGATGACGACCCCGCCCCTCTACACCGCCAAGTCGCCCTTGCCATTAAAGAGCTGGTTGATTCCGGCGTGCCTTGTTTCTTTATTCATGGCAACCGCGATTTCTTAGTCGGTAAACGCTTCTCACGTTTAAGCGGGATGACGTTGCTGCCCGAAGAACAGTTGGTCGACCTGTATGGCCGCAAAATGTTGCTGTTGCACGGCGACACGCTGTGTACTGACGACCACGGCTATCAGGCATTCCGCAAGAAAGTCCATCAGCCCTGGCTGCAATGTTTGTTCTTAGGCTTACCGCTGTTTATTCGAAAACGTGTCGCTGCCAAAATGCGTGCTAACAGCAAAGCCTCAAATAGCAGCAAATCGATGGCAATTATGGATGTGAACCCGCATGCGGTTATCGACGCGCTCAACCGCCACCAAGTGCAATGGATGATACACGGCCACACCCATCGCCCGGAAATTCACTCCCTTAATGCAAACGGCAAACCGGCGTTTCGCTGCGTGCTTGGTGCATGGCATACGCAGGGGTCAATGATTAAAGTGACGGCTGAAGACGTCGAGCTAATTCCTTTTGAGTTTTAATTAATAATTAAGATGAATATAACAATGTTATTTATAGCTGGTGTCATTAGCATTGCATTTACATAAAAGCAGAGGAGAATAAACTTTTTATTAAAGGGATTTTCCATGCAAAATTTAGGACGACCATTCTGGACTGGCTTCATCATTAACTTATTCATGGTGGTGATATTTAGCTTTGTAGTTAATTACATGGCCTATGACATGTTAATGGTAATAACCGATCGCGACTTGATGATTGTTTTATATCTCATGCAATATCTACTTTGGGGAGCGCTGGCTGTTGTATTTATCTCTACCTTTCTTTTCTCACGTTGGCGGCGGCTGTCTGCATGGCTGATGTCTATTGCCGCTCTTGCTCTTATGCCAACCGGGGCTTTTCTGCTCCACGGTATTTTACGCAGCAACAGCCTCGCGACTTTTAGTACTCTCGCGTCTTTATCGAAAAAAGAAAATATGGAATGGGAACAGGTTTATTTATTCAATTCCGATAAAACCATGATCACCAGTGCCATTTTTTTAGGGCCGGGTTTAGGCCTGGCGTTTAGTTCTGGCTCGCTACTCGGCATCACGCTTGCGTCAATAGCAGCAATCTTCCTGTATAACGGATTCCGTTTACACAAGCGCCCAGTAATCGCCTGGACTAAAGAAACAGTCGTTATCACCCCTGGTTTATTTTCCAACCCTTTAATTATTGCACCTATCCTCATCAAAGAAATAGGTATTAACGAAGTTGAAATTGTGATTGAGATTGAATATGGCAATCGTATAGAAGAAATTCGCCTGAAAAAATCATCTATCAAGAATGTAGATCTCAACGTGCTGGAACAGCAATTTTCACAGTACTTACAAAGGGTCAATCAAGTCGAAAATGAAATAGCTCAAAGCGAATAATTTTCATCAATAATCTGGTATACCCGTTAGCATTCGCTACGTAATTACCTATCAACTCAACCCGAGGCTTTGATGCTGGAGAATGTAATCATCCAATAATCAGCTCCCCACCTTTTCAGGCCGGACTGATTATCAATGCGCCGAAATCGAATGCGGACACCGCTGTGTGTTTGCGCGTTTTGCACATGATGATTAAAAGGTTTTCCAGTATGAATTTATCCCGTCAGGAACAACGTACCTTACACGTTCTCGCCAAAGGTGGATGTATTGCGCACGTCCGCGAGAAGAAAACGGTCTCACTACCCGTTTCGGCAGTCAGATGAGAGCCTGGTGTGACGACGAATACGTCAGCCTGTTCGGGAACGTAGGGCTCACCGTACTGGAGCACCCGGACATTACCGTATGGCCGGTCAGCGAGACTTTTGAGGGCAAGCTGTTTGCCCTGCTGGCTGAAAAAGCAAAAACCACTGAGAACCCTCTGAATACACAGTAGATAAAAGGAATTCAATAATGGACATCCCACGTTTTTACTATCAGCGAAAGTGAACACCGTATCCATAACCCGTTCACGCCAGAAAAATACGCTACGCTTGGCCGCGTGTTACGCATAAAGCCGGGCACGCGAGTTCTCGATCTGGGCAGCGGCTCAGGTGAAATGCTTTGCACCTGGGCTCGCGACTATGGCATCACTGGTGTTGGTATCGATAGTTTGCGAAAGAAATTCGGGCTAAATTGACAGTATCGCCTAATCGTTATGTTACCTGGACGAGGGAATATTTGGGCTGGGGTGTATTTGCCTTAATAGCGCGGTGATGTGAGGCCGAAAGGCTATGTATCTACCCATTAATCCGCCAGTGGAGAGACCTAACTTCACTGGTGGATTAATGGGTACTTCACATTCCGACAGTCAGCTGTGTGCCAGGAGCGGACATTACTGCCTGCTTGAAGCATCGTACTCCCAGTGAGATTCATTGCTGTAAATCGTACCATCATCATCCATTCCTTGGGCGTTAAGGTGCTTTGCAATTGCCAGCATTTTTCTCTACAGGTTTGTGTCTGGCCACGTGGTGTAAATATTACCGGAAATTTTTAGTATCTATATTTAGTTCGTCATCGCTACTAACGTAAGAAAGCTGCTCATAATGACTAATTTTGGCATCATTAGGCCTCCATTATGAGGCAAAAACTGTCTACGAAACCCGAGTCTATTCACCTATAGCCAACCTGAACGTCTGA
>DATERH010000005.1:0-18692 GCA_035271785.1 Buttiauxella sp. | reverse complement strand
CGCTCACCATTCAACGTGGCGATCGCCAACAGAAACGTCAAACGTTCTGTCGGTAGCGAAATCGAATAGTCATTTTTCCTGGCCCAGGCAACCAGTTCCGGCACTGTCTGGGAAACATCACTCATAATTTTTCCTTGGCTCAAGCGGCTTGATTGCTGTCACGTGGATATAGCGGCCGAGGCTCACAAAAGGCTCTTGCCGGCAATAACGCGTTTCTAGTTCAAGCAAATTCTCAAAACCATCGCGTTGTTTGTGCTTATCGCGCAAGTAATCGTGGAACACTCGCACACCGGTTTTACCGGTTATCTGCCAGCCAATTTGCTCCAGCCAGTGATAAACCTGTTCTGGCTGCAGCGGATTGTCAGGCGAAAGTGTTTTTCTCTTATTCTTTTTCATACCCTGGAGAACATATTCGAAGTTTCCAACAAACATGTTTCGCATCAGCAAGCCGTTAGCATTGTAGAACATCAAGGATAACGCACCGCCGGGTGCAAGATTGTCCCACAAGGTTTTCAGCACAGCTTGCGGATTGACGACCCATTCCAGCACAGCGTGAAACAATATCAGATCAACTGGTTTTTCCAAATGTTGACCAATATCTTGTGCCGATGAATGTATGAAATGCATGTTGCTGCTCACACCTTTTTCACAGGCCAGGGCCTGGGCGCGGGAGATCATCTCAGCAGAAACATCACAAAGCAGGACGTCATGGCCGCGTTCAGCAAGTCCACACGCAGTTTGCCCTTCGCCACCCCCTGCATCCAACACGCGTAATTTTTCAGGCCGCGTGGAAAGCAGAGCATCAAGATCTTGCCATAAGATGGCCTGGCGAAGCTGTCCTTTGGTTGTACCGTAGATGTTGCGTGAGAACTTCTCAGCAATGTCGTCAAAATTGCGGTCACGCACGGGTACGGCTCCATGGGGGAAAGGGATCATCTCAGAAGGCCGCTATTTTGGCACAGCCGAGCCAAGAATGAACCCGTCTGGTGTAATATCACCAGCGTTTACCTGCTATATGGCTAAAAAAGGACCCATAAATCATGCTTTTTATCCTGAAAAAATATATCGGCGGGCTGCTGCTCCCCTTACCCTTTTTATTATTGGTGATGGGTATTGCGCTGTGCTTGCTATGGTTCAGCCGTTGGCAAAAAAGTGCAAAGACGCTATTAAGCCTGAGCTGGTTAGTTTTGCTGCTGATTAGCCTGCAACCGGTGGCTGACAAAATGCTCAAGCCCATCGAAGATACCTACCCAACCTGGCGCGGTAGTGAAAAAGTGGATTACATTGTGGTGCTTGGCGGCGGCTATACATGGAACCCAGAATGGGCACCAAGTTCCAATCTTATCAACAATAGTTTGCCACGAGTGACCGAAGCGGTACGTTTATGGCAAGCGAATCCTGGCGCGAAAATGATCTTTACCGGTGCACGAGCGGTGACAAATCCGGTCAGTACCGCAGAAGCAGGGGCTCGGGTGGCAGAAAGCCTTGGGGTTCCGCGTTCGCAAATCATCACGCTTGAAGAACCAAAAGATACTGAAGAAGAAGCGGCAGCGGTCGCAAAAACCCTTGGACATCAGCCATTTTTATTGGTGAGTTCCGCATCCCATCTGCCGCGTGCGGTGATTTTCTTCCGTCATGCGGGGTTGAATCCGATTCCCGCACCGGCTAATCAAATGGCCATTACATCACCACTTAATCCATGGGAGCGAATTATCCCAGCGCCGGTTTGGCTAATGCACAGTGATCGTGCCATTTATGAAAGTGTGGGACGCGTCTGGCAATGGTTAAAAGGATCGTCAGGAGAGCCAGGGCATTAAGTTTTTCGAAGCTATATCAAAGGCGGGTCGATTAAGTCGACCCGACTGTAACAGCTGCGCGACGCAATCCCACAAGACGTACATCCACCGCCGCCACAAGAACGACTCAGCTACCGGTGCTCGCTGTAAATAATGCCAAAGCAGACTTTCCGACTGCCCTTGTTCATACAGGCGGAATATTTCATATTCACGCGGTGCCCAAAGCGTCATTCCCGGGTTAACCATTGCCAGTAATTGGTCGCTGCGCCCGTCTTTCAGCATACTACTGAGCGTAAAGTTGCCATGCACTAGCACGCAATTATCGTTGAAATCTTCGAATAAGCGCGGCATACATTCGCGGGTACGGAACAGGATACGGCGGTCCTGCATGGTCAGGCCATTATTGGGGTACTGATTGAGGGTTGTCCACAGAGTTTCGACACGCTGCCGATACCATGAGGGCCAGATATTTTCTTGGGTGCTGTCGACATGACCAACACAACCACGGCTATCAACGCGATGCCAGGCAAGCAACCCTTCCACAATTTGGTCTTTTAGATGTTCCCAGCGGTCGGGCGTGCGGGTGGGTGCTTCGACCGGCACGCCACGCAAGCGCTCCATTAAAAGCACGTCTGGCCCCGGGGTGTCATCATGCGTCACCACACCGTAGACCACAGGCAAACGCACCGTACCGGATCGTGCCAGCATGGACATTTTCCAGGCTAGTTGCGCAGCAAGACCTCGGGTGCTAAAACTTTTCGCCAGCAAAGACATCGCATTACCTTCGCTGTCATACAGCGACCATAGAGCGGTGTTTGGCTGTTCGTTGATACACTCTATCCGGCTTAGTTTTTCACCCAGCAGATGACTCAATTCCTTGCGTAGCAGCTCCATGACTCATTACCCCTTGCAACACTGGTGTTTTTATAATGAGCTTGCGGGCGCACGTTGTCATCACCTGAGATCAATATGCCTTGAGATAATAAAAAAACCGACGTTCTTCGCCGGTTTTTTTATACATGGAGGTAAGCTACGTTCTGTACCCTACTGCTTCAAAGATGACAGCACTGTTAGCGCATCGCCTGACGGACTCGCTCTAAATCTTCAGGTGTATCAACGCCAATACTCGGCACTTCTTTCGCGACGGCAACATGGATTTTTTCGCCATTCCACAGCACGCGCAATTGTTCGAGCATTTCGATTTGTTCAAGCTGGCTTGGTTCCCAGGTCACGTAGCGACGAATGAAACCTGCACGGTAGCCGTAGATACCAATGTGGCGCAGCAGAGAATCACCAATCTTTTCGCGAGACTGCGCAAAACGGTCTCTGTCCCATGGAATGGTCGCGCGGGAGAAATAAAGTGCATAACCCTGCGCATCCATCACCACTTTTACCGCGTTCGGATTGAATGCTTCTTCCGCAGAGTCGATTGGCACGGCCAGTGTTGCCATGCCCGCCTGGCTATTGGCCAGATTGCTGGCAACCTGGCGAATGATTACCGGAGGGATCATCGGCTCATCCCCCTGTACATTCACAATCACGGTATCATCGCTAAACTGGTATTTTTCAATAACTTCAGCAAGACGTTCCGTGCCAGAGTGATGATCAGCCCGGGTCATGCACACTTCTCCCCCCGCGGCTTCAACAGCACGAGCAACGTCTTCATGATCAGTTGCAACAATAATACGATCAGCTCCCGACTCGCGGGCGCGGTCCAGAACATGAACCACCATTGGTTTACCGTTAATATCTTTTAACGGTTTGCCCGGCAAGCGTGTGGAAGCATAGCGAGCAGGAATTATTGCCACAAAACTCATGGATTAGTCTCGTCAGAAGTCAGAACTCGAGCTTCAGTTTCCAGCAGTACTGGAATACCATCGCGCAGAGGAAACGCCAGGTGATCAGGTTTGCAGATAAGCTCTTGCTTTTCCTGATTAAAGTAGAGCTTGCCGTTACAAACCGGGCAAGCAATGATTTCAAGTAATCGATGATCCATGGTTACTCCAGAATGACCGCCATCAAAGGCGAAAGAATAACATAACTCACACGTTCTCCGGGCTAATTTCCCAACCTTCGCCCCATGAAGAAGCAAATTCAGCCGGGATATTACCGAGGCGAATCTGCCTGGCACCTTGCCAATAAGCAAAATCGGTAAATGCTGTATGCAGGCCATTAATCAAGGACTGGCTGGGCTTCGGCCCGTCCTCAAGGTACAGGCTGATAATCTCCAGTTCTTCAGATTTACGATGCATTTTTGCATCAACTCTCCCCACAAGCGCGCCCCGATGCAGCAATGGCAAAACAAAATATCCGTATTTGCGTTTTTCGGCGGGAGTGTAACATTCAAGACGATAAGAGAAGTCAAATAGCGCTTCAGCACGCTTGCGATCCCAGACAATAGGATCAAACGGTGATAACACCGCAGTGTGGGTGGCCCGCAACGTGTTTTGTTCGGCTTTGGCAAGTAATGGGAACTGGTCGCAGTGCAGCCACAATTCGCCCATACCCTCTACATTAACCGGAATGACACGCCCCTTTTCCTGCCATTGGGTTAGCAACGGCTTAATAGAGATATTCTTTAACCGGTAATAATCAGCTAACCATTCAGGGCGGAAAATGCCGAGACTGCGCGCACTGTTTTCCAGCATCTGCTGCTCGGCATCATGCTGATGGATAAGATGCAGTTCATCATTCCAGTCCGGCATCACGCGCGAAGTTAGATCATAGACACGCTGAAAATTGCGCCGCTCAATCACCATGACTTTCCCGGCTGTAAATAAGCCCTCAAGATGTTTCTTGTGAGGCTTCCACTCCCACCACCCGCTCGTACCTTTGCGGGGATGTTCAAAGTCAGCAGAACGTACCGGGCCATTGTTTTCAATATGAGTCAGGAGTTTTTCAATCTCTTCGGCATGCTCAACCATCCATTCAGGACGATACTTCCAACCCATTTTTTCAGGATTCAGCATCCGATGACGGATCAGCGAAAAATCTTTTCTCGGTAAAAAGCAGGCTTCGTGTGCCCAATACTCCATTAAATCGCCGTTAAGCAAAGCATCGTCAAGCCAGGTTTGCGGGAAATGCCCCAGACGGCTGAATAACACCAGATAAGGGCTTCGAGCGACAATATTGATGGTATCAATTTGGAGCAACGACATGCGGTTAATAGCCGCGATAACATCTGTAGGTTTTGGGTTGCGGCGGGGCTTGAGGAGCAAACCCTGCGCCGCTAGATGGAGGTTACGAGCAGCACGTAAAGTCAGTTGCGGTACGGACATAAAAGAGTCCTGTCTTTAGCAAACTCGAATTCTGGTGCGCTAATTTAGGTTTAACGCACCAGCGCCAATAATGATTGCAATAACGCATCGGCTTGAGGTTGTGCCAGATGGGCATCCACCGGCAAAAACCACCAGTTATCATGGCCGGTAACGAATACTCGGCATTTTACTGCGTCTTTTTCGGTCATTAACAGGCTCTGACCCGGTTGTACTAATTTCTCGACGTCACTTTCGCTTAATGCCTGATGGTCTGCGAGACTGACCGTACGAACCGGGGTCAAACCACATTGCTGTAAAGTCGCGAAAAAACGCGGTGGGTGGCCAATTCCAGCCATAGCGACAACGTTTCCCAACGTATGCACCGGACGGCGTTCCCCTGTCAACAAATTAACCGCTTCATCTGGTTGCAATGTCATGCCGATTTCACCCGGTTGTGCCTCACCACCATTGGTGATGACCGCATCCACGGAGGCCAGACGCCCCGTTCGCTCCCGCATCGGTCCGGCAGGAAGCCACCAGCCATTGCCAAAGCGCCTGATACCATCAACGACCACAATTTCTTTGTCACGCGCTAACGCATAATGCTGCAAACCGTCATCGGTGATGATCAACTGCGGTTGTGCTTTTTCCACCAACATTTGCACCGCTTCACTGCGGCGTGGGGCTACAGCAACTGCAGCTCCAGTACGCTGATAGATCAATACCGGTTCATCACCAGCCTGGGAGGTCGTGGTAGTTTCGTCGAGCAACAAGGGATAGTGTTCGGCTTTACCGCCGTAACCCCGGGAAACCACCCCAACGCGGATACCGCGCTGCTGTAGTTGTTCAACCAGCCATATCACAACGGGTGTTTTACCATTGCCACCGGCCGTCAGATTACCAACAACTACAACCGGCACCGGTGCACGCCAGGACTTTTTAACCCCTAACCGGTAGCAAAGACGTATTGCACCGCTCACCAGGCCATACAGCCAGGAGAGCGGTAACAGCAAAAGGTATAGGGGAGATTTTCCCGACCAAATGCGTTCTATCATGAACCGAATTGCATTCTGTGCAACTGCGCGTAAACCCCACGATGTTCAATCAACTCTGCGTGAGGACCGCGTTCCACGATACGACCGTCTTCCACCACTACAATTTCATCAGCCTGTTCAATGGTTGATAAGCGGTGAGCAATGACCAGTGAGGTACGGTTTTTCTGCAGTTCATCCAACGCCGCCTGGATAGCACGTTCTGATTCCGTATCTAAAGCGGAGGTTGCTTCATCAAGAATCAGGATTGGGCTATCACGCAATAATGCACGAGCGATGGCAATACGCTGGCGTTGACCACCCGAGAGCAAGACGCCATTTTCGCCGATAATAGTTTCCAGGCCATTATCCATCTTGCTAATGAAGTCCATCGCGTACGCCATACGTGCCGCATTTTCAATGTCGGCACGGTTGTACTGTTGAGTACGAGCATAGGCGATATTGTTGGCAATGGTGTCATTGAACAAGTGAACGTTTTGCGAAACGAGAGCAACCTGATTACGTAGAGAGGATAAGGTGTATTCACGAATATCCACCCCATCAATCGTAATATTACCTTCCTGAATATCGTAAAAACGCGTCATCAGGCTGGCGATGGTTGACTTACCGGAACCGGAACGCCCAACCAATGCAACCGTCTTACCGGCAGGTATATTCAGGTTGATCTTACGCAGCGCAGGCACTTCACGGCCAGGATAGGTAAAGGTCACGTCACGGAATTCAACATCGCCTTTAGCGCGTTCAATTACACGTGTCCCTTCGTCTTTCTCTTGCGCAGAGTCGAGAATAGAGAAGAGAGTCTGGCAAGCCGCCATACCGCGCTGGAATTGAGCATTGACGTTAGTCAGTGATTTCAGTGGGCGCATCAGTGCAATCATTGAAGAGAACACAACGGTAATCGTACCGGCGGTCAGCGTTTCCATCACACTAGGGAAACTTGCTGCGTAAATAACGAAGGCCAGAGCCAGAGAAGCAATGAGCTGAATGATTGGGTCAGAAATTGATGACGCTGAAACCAGTTTCATACCCTGACGGCGCATACGGTTACTGACATTGTTGAAGCGTTCCGTTTCCACTTCCTGGCCACCGAAGATCAGGACTTCTTTATGACCTTTCAGCATCTGCTCTGCACTGGTGGTGACTTGCCCCATCGTGTTTTGCATATTTTTGCTGATATTGCGGAAACGTTTGGAAACCAGACGAATCGCAATTGAAACGATAGGAGCCAGGACAATCAGGATCAACGAAAGTTGCCAGCTATACCAAAACATCAACACAAACAGGCCAATGATGGACGCGCCTTCACGTACAACAGTGATTAACGCGCTAGAAGATGAGGAAGCAACTTGTTCAGAATCGTAGGTAATACGTGAGAGCAGTGTGCCTGTGGATTGTTGGTCAAAGAACGCAACCGGCATCCCCATCATGTGGCTGAACAAGCGACGACGCATGTTCATGACAACCTGCCCAGAAACCCAGGAGATGCAATAGCTGGAGACGTAACTCGTCGCACCGCGCAGCACCATTAACCCGATAACAACCAGCGGCATCCATAGCAGCACCGATTTATCAGTTTTTCCAAAACCATCATCCAGTAACGGCTTAAGTAAAGACAGCATATAGGTATCACTGGCAGCGTTCAGAATTAACGCAATACCAGCCACAATCAGACCCGGCTTAAAAGGAGCAATCATCGGCCAAAGTCGGCGGAAGGTCTGCCATGTGGAAAGATCTTTATCGTTATGCATTCAGTAAACCAGCATTAGATGAAATAGCCGCATATTCTACCCATTATCCCGGGATACACCAAACCACTGATGATACCAACGGGGTGAAATTTGTTCTCTGAAGCCATTGATTTGCCATTTATCACTATTTATATCGATAGTGAGCTGACCGGAATGCGCCGTGTCATACCATTTGTATCCCTGAGATTTATAGTGTTGAACGACTTTCACGGAGGGTAAATGCCATGCGTTGTAGCGCGACATTGATGCAAGTGCGGCACTTGCGGAAACAGCACGCAATAGCCGTGCGCTAGATGATGTACGGCTCCCGTGATGAGGAACCTGAATAATATCAGCACGTAAGATTCCCCATCGTTTCTTGAGCATTGCCAATTCCGCCTCAGCCTCTACATCTCCAGTCAATAAAATCCGAAAGTGTCCATCACTGACCATCACCACACAAGAACCATTATTACCCGTCATTGCCGGCTGAGTTGGGGGCCATAACACGGTAAATTGTAACCCCCGCCATTGCCACTCCTGCCCTTGAAAACAGGGATGATGCCCTGCCCAACGCAGCGGACTGATAATTTTTAATAAAGGCCATTCTCGCTGCAAACTGATTAAGCCGCCGCGATGATCGAGGTGCTCATGGCTTATAACGACTTGCTCAGGAGTCAGATTGTGCCAACGCAACCATGGAATAATCACTTGCTGGGCCGCATCGCCACCAGGCCAGGCATTGCCGGTATCGTATAGAAAAACTTTCCCTTGCCGTATCAGGGCAATAGCCAGCCCATGTCCAACATCCAGCATGGTGATTTGCCATGCGTCGTCTTTTTTCTCTGTCCGCATGGTGGAAGCGGCCAGGGATACCATTAGGGCTATCACCGATAGAGACGAACTGCGCCATAACGACAACCGATGGATAATGACCGCAATCCAACCACTCAAACTCAAAAGCTGAAAACGTTTGTCCACTTCCTGCCAGCCGTCAGGGAACAGTGACAATGATGTAAAAAGCAGTGCCAGTAGCTGATCAACTCCCCACCATAAATGCACTGCTATCCATGGAATAGCGGTGAGCACTAATCCCGCCAACAGCAACGGCACGACAGCAAAAGTAATCAGTGGTACTGCCAGTAAATTCGCGATTAACGCACTAAGGCTAATGCCGTGGAAAATGAAAATTTGGAGCGGCATGAGCAAAACGATGATGCCAATTTGTAAGTGCAACAATGAGAGCGGGTAACGATAAAGCCCTTTTGCCCTTGCCAGAAACCGTGGAAGCGGCATCCATTGATACCAAAAAATAAGCGATGCAACCGCCAATACTGATAGCCAAAAGCTGTCAGACAAGACAGTAACAGGGTCATAAATCAGAATACCCGTGATGCAGCAAAGCCAGACCTCCCACCCGGACCAGCATCGACCTTGCAGTCTTAGAAAAAGCCAGATAACGACCCCAATCAACGCTCTTACAGCTGGAGGGTTTCCACCTGCGAGCCAGGTATAGGCACCGGCAGCGATAACACTCGCGATTAAAGGCATTCTGAAATGAATTCGATGTGCAGGAAAACTCAGCTGTATTAAGCGGGCGATGAGCCAGCCAACCATCGCAGCCAGTGAGATATGCATCCCTGAGATGGCCATAAGGTGTGCCGTTCCGCTCTGGCGAAGTAAGTATTTTTGCTCATCGCTCACCCCCGTTCGGTCGCCAAATGCTAATGCCAAAATCACGCCTTGATACCGTAGCGATTGAGTTGCACGTTGAACTGCTGCTAACCACTGAGCGCGTAAACTGCATTGTGGCTTGATGACCTCACCCGAGATTATACGTGCGCTCAAAGGTTGATGCTGTGCAAGAGCATATCTCTGGCTATCAAAACCCCCATCGTTCAGTTGGCCATGCACTGGCCGCAGCTGCAGTTTCATGCGCCAGCGTTGTCCAGCACAGACGCTACTGGGTAAATAACTCCCTCGGCTCCTGATACCGACAGGCGGAAATATTTGTTTCCCCTCAACCGAGACCATTTTCCAATCGTGGTTTTGCTTACCGTCCGTACTCGTCATTACCGCTTCAACCGCAATAGGTTTATTGGCCCATTGTTCGAAAGGTGTCAGGCTTTCTCTAGCGTTGAATAGCGCCCAACAAAAACACAGCAGACCAAAAGCGACATAGCGTGCAAACAGGTGTGGAATGAGCCCTATACATACTGTCGCAAAGAGAATGGTTGTGATAATTGGCAGTCCGGGAATACCGGGCAACCACGCCAAAGGTAGAATGCCAATAATTGCACTGAAACATAATCTGATTGAATTCCTCACGGCAGTCTCCTTGTTAAAGGAAGTGTGAAGTATCAAAAAGATGGCGTCAGCAACAGATAATCAATTTTACGAGAACGGTTCCAGGCTTTTGGCGCAGGATGAAAAAGCGGCATAATTATTTGCGAGCAGAATCGAAAACGATGATTTTGAGCATAAAAAAACGGCACCCGTAGGTGCCGTTCTTGAGAATCAAATCCGAAGATTTAATTACCGTAAATATTGGCGCGGTCACGTAATTCTTTACCCGGTTTAAAGTGTGGAACGTATTTACCTTCCAGATCAACTTTATCGCCAGTTTTTGGGTTACGTCCGGTGCGAGGTGCGCGATAGTGTAAGGAAAAACTGCCGAAACCCCGGATTTCTATACGCTCACCTTCGGCGAGAGTAGAGGCCATATGCTCCAGCATCTCTTTCACTGCATCTTCTACAGCTTTCGCCGGGATGTGAGATTGCTGGGTTGCAAGTCTTTCTATCAATTCTGACTTGGTCATTATTCCTCCGGTTTCCTTTCAGGAAAATTAACTTACAGCTATCAATCGAACAAGGGCGGCCGCAGCCGCCCTGATTTAGTGCTCAGACGATTACTCGCCTTTAGCTGCTTTGAATGCTTCAGCCATAGCGTTAGAGAAGTTCGGTGCATCTTCCTGTTTGTTGTTAACAGTAGCGATTGCATCTTTCTCGTCAGCTTCGTCCTTAGCACGAACAGACAGGCTTACAACACGGTTTTTACGGTCAACGCCAGTGAATTTAGCTTCAACGTCGTCGCCTACGCTCAGAACCAGAGTTGCATCTTCAACGCGGTCACGGGAAGCTTCAGAAGCACGCAGGTAGCCTTCTACTCCATCTGCTAATTCAACTGTAGCACCTTTCGCGTCAACTGCTGTTACTTTACCAGTAACGATAGTACCTTTCTTGTTCAGTGCAACGTAGTTGTTGAACGGATCTTCTGCGAGTTGTTTAACACCCAGGGAGATACGCTCACGTTCTGCGTCAACTTGCAGAACCACAGCCGCGATTTCGTCGCCTTTCTTGTATTCACGAACTGCTTCTTCGCCTGCAACGTTCCAGGAGATATCAGACAGGTGAACCAGGCCGTCGATGCCACCGTCCAGGCCGATGAAGATACCGAAGTCAGTAATAGACTTGATTTTACCTTCAACGCGGTCGCCCTTGTTGTGGGTTTCAGCGAACAGCTGCCATGGGTTAGATTTGCACTGCTTCAGACCCAAGGAGATACGACGACGTTCTTCGTCGATATCCAGAACCATAACTTCCACTACATCACCAACGTTAACAACTTTGGATGGGTGGATGTTTTTGTTGGTCCAATCCATTTCGGAAACGTGAACCAGGCCTTCAACGCCTTCTTCGATTTCTACGAAGCAGCCGTAATCAGTCAGGTTAGTCACGCGACCAGTCAGTTTGGTACCTTCTGGATAACGCTTAGCGATAGCGACCCATGGATCTTCGCCCAATTGCTTCAGACCCAGAGACACACGAGTACGCTCACGGTCGAACTTCAGTACTTTAACGGTAATTTCATCGCCAACATTCACGATTTCGCTTGGATGCTTAACGCGTTTCCATGCCATATCAGTGATGTGCAGCAGGCCGTCAACGCCGCCCAGATCAACGAATGCACCGTAGTCAGTGAGGTTCTTAACGATACCTTTAACTTCCATGCCTTCTTGCAGGTTTTCCAGCAGTTGATCACGTTCTGCGCTGTTTTCAGATTCGATAACTGCACGACGAGAAACAACAACGTTGTTACGCTTCTGGTCCAGCTTGATGACTTTGAACTCAAGCTCTTTGCCTTCCAGGTGCAGAGTGTCACGTACCGGACGAACATCAACCAGGGAACCTGGCAGGAACGCACGAATACCGTTCAGCTCTACAGTGAAGCCACCCTTAACTTTGCCGTTGATGATACCGACCACAGTTTCAGCTTCTTCGTAAGCTTTTTCCAGCGTGATCCAAGCTTCGTGACGCTTAGCTTTTTCACGGGACAGCAGAGTTTCGCCAAAGCCATCTTCAACAGCGTCCAGAGCAACATCAACTTCGTCACCAACCTGGATTTCCAGTTCGCCAGCAGCATTTTTGAACTGCTCAATAGGAATTGCAGACTCAGATTTCAGACCAGCGTCAACCAGTACGATATCTTTATCGATAGCAACTACTACGCCACGAACGATGGAACCCGGACGGGTTTCGATTGTTTTCAGGGATTCTTCAAAGAGTTGAGCGAAAGATTCAATCATGTTGTTAATCTTCAAGGTTCTTTAGTTTAACGTCCATTTAGCATCCCGCCGAATGGGGTTGTTTCACATACCCCGCCATTGGCTTCATGCCGACAGGGTTTAGGTTACAGGGGTAAAAAACTACCCTTTGTGTCAGGATACCACTATGGCAATATCATGACAAATATGACAAAACTTCCACCAGCGCAATATTCACTATTGAGCTGGTGTTAAAATTTTCTGCGCATGAGTCAGCGCTTGTTTGATGACCTCGTCAATAGACATGCTGGTTGAATCCAGCACCAGCGCATCTGCGGCTGGGACTAACGGTGCTACTGCACGGTTGCGGTCACGGTCATCACGTTCTTTTATTTCTGCCAAAAGGCGCTCAAAGTTAACACTAAAGCCCTTCTCCTGCAACTGTAGCATACGCCTGCGCGCACGCTCTTCAGAAGATGCATCAAGGAAGATTTTTACTGGCGCATCAGGGAAAACCACGGTGCCCATATCTCGCCCATCAGCAATCAGGCCTGGTGCTTCTCTGAATGCACGTTGGCGGCGCAGCAATGCTTCACGAACACGAGGAAAAGCAGCAACTTGAGAGGCTGCATTGGCAACTTCCTGAGTACGAATCTCCGCGCTGACGTCTTCCCCTTCAAGGATGACTTCCAGGTTGCCATTGTTGGCAACAAAACGCACATCAAGGTGTGCAGCGAGCGGGACCAGTGCATCTTCGGAGCTAACATCAACCTGGTGATGTAAGGCCGCCAATGCCAGGACTCTATAAATTGCTCCAGAATCAAGCAGATGCCATTGTAACGTTTCCGCCATGGCTTTACACAGCGTGCCTTTACCTGCGCCGCTTGGGCCATCAATTGTTATTACCGGGGCGGGTGCCGTCATCGTACTCTCCTCTCGCTGGAATTACGGGTCTAAAATAGCAACGCCGCATATTATACGCCGCCAGAATCCTGACCGTTATCTTTCCTGCCAATTATCGTCGTTAATGAGGCTGAGTGTAGAAGAATTGCACAACTTGGGACAGGGCTGGAAAAAACTAGCCCCAAAATCAGAGAGGTAGTTTATTTTTTATCTGCTGCTATGAGGTCACGGACATATTGTGCGCGTTCAGTTGAAGGTAGATGTGAGTCAAACATCGATTTTGCTGCGCGACTCAACATTGCCAGTTTATCAAAGCTGCTGGCCAACCCTTGTGGATTAATATTACGTTTTTTGAGCAGATCGTAGGAGAAATCATCGGCTTCTGACTCTTCGCTACGCGAGAACGTTGCATTAATTGCCGCTTCAGTTAAATCGCCAGGTTGTGACTGTGACAGCTGTAACGCCACACCACTGCTTGCCGAAACTGCATCTCGCGCAGCCATTGTGGCACAGGCGGGATATTGAGAATTTGCTCCGGCACATCGCGTTACCGGAGCAAACATTGCTGCATTACGCGAGGGTACTAATACGCGCTAACTGTTCGAAATAGTCCGGGAAGGTTTTCGCGGTACATTTCGGGTCCAGAATAGTGACTGGCGTGTCTGACAACGCCACCAGCGAGAAGCACATCGCCATACGGTGATCGTTATATGTCCCGATTTCAGCAATTTGTAGCTGGGCTGGTGGCGTCACGGTGATGTAATCTTCACCCTCTTCCACTACAGCTCCCACTTTACGCAATTCAGTTGCCATTGCGTTCAGTCGATCAGTCTCTTTCACACGCCAGTTATAAATGTTACGCAGCGTGGTCGTGCCTTGGGCAAATAAAGCCGCAGTCGCGATAGTCATTGCCGCGTCAGGGATATGGTTCATGTCCATATCGATAGCGTTGAGTTCGCCGCGCTCGCAAGAGATGAAATCATCCCCCCAGGTCACTTTTGCCCCCATTTTTTCCAGCACATCGGCAAACCGAATATCGCCCTGGACGCTATTACGACCAATACCCGTCACTTTTACCGTACCGCCTTTGATGGCGCCAGCGGCAAGGAAGTAAGATGCAGAAGAGGCATCGCCTTCCACCAAATAAGCACCTGGGGAGGTGTACTGCTGGCTACCACGAATAACAAAACTGCGATAGTCACGGTTTTCCACATCCACGCCGAAGGTTTTCATCAGATGTAACGTGATGTCGATATACGGTTTTGATACCAATTCACCTTTGATAGTGATTTCAGTGTCGTTTACCGCCAACGGTGCCGTCATTAAAAGTGCTGTCAAGAACTGGCTGGATACACTGCCATCGACTTCCACCTGGCCACCACTAAAACCGCCGCGCAAACGCAACGGTGGATAATTTTCTTGTTCCAGATAGTCAATCTGAGCACCGCCCTGACGTAAAGCATCGACCAGATGGCCAATGGGACGTTCTTTCATGCGTGGTTCACCGGTCAGCACAATATTATTGCTACCGAGGCACAATGCCGCCGCGAGCGGGCGCATTGCGGTCCCTGCATTACCTAAGAACAACTCCAGCTCACCTGTCGCATGCAATGGGCCGCCCATGCCAGTGACTTCGCAGCGCGTACGGTCGGCAGAAAGTGAATAGCTGACCCCCAATACTTTCAGCGCGTTGAGCATATGACGCACATCGTCGCTATCCAGTAAATTAGTCAATTCAGTGGTGCCATGCGCCAGCGCAGCAAGTAGCAACGCGCGGTTAGAGACACTTTTTGAGCCAGGAAGGTTAATCGTGCCGTCGACCAGAGCGATGGGTTGTAACGTCAGGGATTCCAACATGGGGAAAATACTCTCAACTCAAACAGAATAAAAACCCCGCGAACCATGTCGCGGGGAGAATAACAACGAGCAACAATTAACCGTGGCGACGTTCAAAGTCGACCATAAAGTCGGTTAACGTTTTAACGCCTTCGAGTGGCATCGCATTGTAGATAGACGCACGCATCCCGCCCACAACACGGTGGCCTTTCAATGCATGCAGACCGGCAGAAAATGACTCGTCGAGGAAGACTTTATCCAGTGCACTATCCGCCAACTGGAAAGGTATGTTCATACGTGAACGGTTGGCAGATGCAACATCGTTACGGTAGAAATCACTTTTATCAATCACACCGTATAACAGACTCGCTTTCTCACGGTTGATTTTGTCCATGACTTCCACACCACCTTGTTCTTTCAGCCATTTAAAGACCAAACCTGACAGATACCAGGCAAAGGTAGGAGGAGTGTTGAACATGGATTCGTTTTCATTTAATACGGTGTAGTCAAGAATTGACGGGCACGCTTTGTGCGCCTTGCCGAGTAAATCTTCACGCACGATAACCAGTGTTAAGCCGGCCGGGCCGATGTTTTTCTGCGCACCTGCGTAAATTACACCGAAACGACTAATGTCCAGCGAGTGCGACAAAATGGAAGATGAGAAATCCGCAACCACGACTTTATCGCCAAAGTCTGGCGTTTCGTGGGAAGCGATGCCGTCGATGGTTTCATTCGGGCAATAATGCAAGTAAGCACTATCTTCAGAAACCTGCCACTCGTTCATCGGTTTGAGCGCACGCAAGCCGTCAACCGTCACTTTCGCATCGATAACATTTGGGGTGCAGTATTTATGCGCTTCTTTTACTGCACTGCTCGCCCAGTAGCCACCATCCACGTAATCAGCGGTTGTTTTGTCACCCAGCAGATTTAAAGGTACGCCAGCGAATTGACCGCGACCACCACCATGACAGAACAAAACTTTGTAGTTCGAGGGGATTTTCAGCAGATCACGAAAATCTTTTTCAGCTTCAATCGCTACCTGAATAAACTCTTTACTACGGTGGCTAATCTCCATTACGGAGGTGCCTAAACCTTGCCAGTCGCAAAGTTCAAGCTGCGCACGACGAAGCACTTCAGCCGGCAGCATCGCCGGGCCGGAACTAAAATTGTATACCTGAGTCATTTCCCCTCACCACACTTAGATCAACAAGTTTTTTCACTCTATCGGTTTTATCACTCAGATGATGAGGCTGCAATGGTTAATCAGACAGGACCGGGGAATGTGCGCAAAATCACACAACAGAATCAACCAGTCGCTGAATTAAACGCCCGATAAATGCCCGTCAGGTCACTCGCGAGGCGGTACTGGCCTTCACCCAAACTTTGTGAGCACATCGTGGACAAATAGATTCATCACCCGCATTCAAGGTTATGACTGCACTGCAACGGATACAGGCATAATCGGCATCTTCTGGTATTTTAATAAACCGTTCACAGCAGTGCTCAGGCAAAATGGGTAAACCCGGTCGGACGAGTTTATCGGGAAAGAAATAGACGCTTATTTGGCCATTGGTTTCAAGTATCGCCAGACGGACTTGCCCGAGGTGCTCGACGCCCAGCAAGCGAAGCTCCATAAAAAACTCAAACTCCGTCATATTTTGCGACTTCATTTTTTCCCAAGCAAACGTCCCTTCCTCAATAATGACTGAAGGTTTTCCCTCAAACAGGTTTTCGAGTTTTTCACTGTGGCTCATCAGCCACATCACCAAACGATACAGCAGTGCCAACGTGACGAAAACAATCAGCACCGGTAGCATCGGTACGTCATGATAAAACGCGACATCTCCCGCAGCCGAACCGAGCGTTAATATTATCAGCACTTCAAACAGTGACATCTGTCGAACGCCGCGCCGCCCCGTTATCTTTAAAAATAAAAACACCAATATAAAGGTATAGAGACTGCGAAAAGCAACTTCCCAAAGAAAATCGAGTGGGACATCGTTCAAGGCCATCCGTTGGAGATCAAAGCTCTTCATTTTTACCGCCATAACAGTAGGTTACTGACAGTAAGCATAGCCTGTTATGCTATTGCCGCCTGCTTGCTACTGACAATGGCGTCAGTCTGCTAAAACCCGTATCATTGCGCGCTTTGCGTACGACAAAAGTGAAACCTCATGACTCAAACCTTTATTCCTGGCAAAGATGCCGCACTGGAAGATTCCATCGATCGCTTCCAGAAGCAACTCTCCTCCCTTGGCTTTAATATTGAAGAAGCCTCTTGGTTAAACCCGGTTCCTAACGTTTGGTCTGTTCATATCCGTGATAAAGACAGCGCGCTGTGCTTTACCAATGGTAAAGGTGCAACTAAAAAAGCCGCGTTAGCTTCCGCTTTGGGTGAGTATTTCGAACGTCTGTCGACAAACTATTTCTTCGCTGATTTCTGGTTGGGCAAAACAATCGCCAATGGTCCGTTTGTGCATTATCCAAACGAGAAGTGGTTCTCAATTCCAGAAGACGAGCAGCTGCCAGAAGGTATTCTCGACGATCGTCTGCGTGCGTTTTACGATCCAGAAAATGAAGTCACTGCGGGTATGCTTATCGACCTGCAGTCAGGTAATGAAGAGCGTGGTATTTGCGCTCTGCCATTTACCCGTCAGTCTGATCAAGAAACCGTTTATATCCCGATGAATATTATCGGCAACCTATACGTTTCAAACGGGATGTCTGCCGGGAATACTGCGAACGAAGCTCGTGTGCAGGGGCTGTCAGAAGTATTCGAACGCCATATTAAGAATCGCATTATTGCTGAAAGCATCAGCCTGCCAGAAATTCCACAAGAAGTGCTGGATCGCTATCCGGGTGTGGTTGAGTCGATTGCGACTCTGGAAGCCGAAGGTTTCCCAATCTTCGCTTATGACGGTTCATTAGGTGGCAAATATCCTGTTATCTGCGTTGTGCTATTCAACCCAGCAAATGGTACCTGCTTTGCCTCATTCGGTGCACACCCCGATTTTGGTGTGGCACTGGAACGTACTGTTACAGAACTGCTTCAGGGACGTGGCCTGAAAGATTTGGATGTCTTCACTCCGCCAACCTTTGACGACGAAGAAGTGGCCGAGCATGCAAACCTCGAAACCCACTTCATCGACTCCAGCGGTCTGATTTCATGGGATATGTTCAAGCAGGATGCCGACTATCCATTTGTTGACTGGAGCTTCTCCGGAACAACTGAAGAAGAGTTCGCCACATTGATGGCAATCTTCAACACAGAAGATAAAGAAGTTTACATCGCCGACTACCAGCATTTAGATGTTTATGCTTGTCGTATCATCGTACCGGGGATGTCCGATATTTACCCTGCGGAAGACCTGCTGCTGGCTAACAATAATATGGGCTATCACCTGCGTGACACTATTCTGGCGCTGCCAGGAAGCGAGTGGGAGAAGCAAGATTATCTGGACCTCATCTCTCAATTAGATGAAGAAGGCCATGATGATTTCACCCGTGTGCGTGAGTTGCTTGGCCTGGCCACAGGTAAAGACAACGGCTGGTACACATTGCGTATTGGTGAATTGAA
>DATERH010000004.1:0-8416 GCA_035271785.1 Buttiauxella sp. | reverse complement strand
GACACCTTCTATGCCTGAAAATTACCGCTATTCCTTACCCGTCAAAGCTGGCGATCAGCGTCAGCTTGGAGAACTCACTGGTTCTGCTTGTGCAACCGAAGTGGCTGAAATCATAGAGCGCCATAATGGCCCGGTGGTGTTGATCGCTCCAGATATGCAGAATGCGTTACGCCTGCAGGACGAGATTACTCAGTTTACGGAAAGCCTGGTGGTGAATCTTGCCGACTGGGAAACCCTGCCGTACGACAGTTTCTCTCCGCATCAGGAAATTATCTCTTCGCGTTTATCGACTCTGTATCAGTTGCCAACCATGCAACGCGGCGTGTTGATTCTGCCAGTGAATACCTTGATGCAGCGCGTCTGCCCACACAATTTTTTGCACGGCCATGCGCTGGTGATGAAAAAGGGTCAGCGATTATCACGCGATAATCTGCGATCCGAGCTAGAACAGGCAGGTTATCGTAGCGTCGATCAGGTGATGGAACACGGTGAATTTGCCACCCGTGGCGCATTGCTGGATTTGTATCCGATGGGTAGCGAGCAGCCCTACCGCATCGATTTCTTCGATGACGAAATCGACAGCCTGCGCGTGTTTGATGTGGATACACAGCGCACACTCGAAGAAGTCGATGCCATCAATTTACTGCCCGCACACGAATTCCCGACCGATAAAGCCGCCATTGAACTGTTCCGCAGCCAGTGGCGCGACAAGTTTGATGTGAAACGTGAGCCGGAACATATCTACCAGCAAGTCAGTAAAGGCATGCTCCCTGCGGGGATTGAATACTGGCAGCCACTGTTCTTCAGCGAGCCTTTGCCACCGCTGTTTAGTTATTTCCCGAAAAATACCTTGCTGGTGAATACCGGCGATATAGAAACCAGCGCCGATCGTTTCTGGCAGGATACTTTTGCCCGTTTCGAAAATCGCGGTGTCGACCCGATGCGACCTTTGCTGCCGCCAGAAAGCCTGTGGCTGCGTGTGGACGAACTGTTCAGCGAACTGAAATCCTGGCCGCGTATCCAGCTCAAAACCGAAACTCTGGCTGACAAAGCCGCGTTCACTAATCTGGGTTATCGCCCATTGCCCGACCTTTCTGTTCAGGCACAACAGAAAGCACCTCTCGATAACCTGCGTAAATTCCTTGAGTCTTCCGCGGGTCCCGTGGTGTTTTCCGTAGAAAGTGAAGGCCGCCGCGAAGCATTGAGCGAACTGTTATCACGCATCAAAGTGGCACCAAAACGTATCTATCGTCTTGATGAGGCCATCGATAATGGCCGCTATTTGATGCAGGGTTCCAGCGAGCATGGTTTCATTGATACTCTGCGCAACCGAGCGTTGATTTGTGAAAGCGACCTGTTGGGTGAACGCGTCAGCCGCCGCCGTCAGGATAGCCGTCGTACCATTAACCCAGACACCCTGATTCGCAACCTTGCCGAGCTGCATACCGGGCAGCCGGTTGTGCATCTTGAACATGGTGTTGGCCGTTACGCGGGATTAACCACGCTTGAAGCCGGTGGCATTCAAGGTGAATACCTGATGCTGACTTATCACGGTGACGCAAAACTCTATGTGCCAGTGTCTTCGCTGCATTTGATCAGCCGCTACGCGGGTGGCGCCGAGGAAAATGCGCCGCTGCATAAACTCGGCAGTGATGCATGGTCACGTGCACGCCAGAAAGCCGCCGAAAAAGTGCGCGATGTGGCGGCGGAATTACTGGATATTTATGCTCAGCGTGCCGCAAAACATGGCTTTGCCTTTAAGCATGACCGCGAACCCTATCAGCTGTTCTGTGACGCCTTCCCGTTTGAAACGACGCCGGACCAGGCTCAGGCTATTAATGCCGTATTGAGCGATATGTGCCAACCCTTGGCAATGGACCGTCTGGTGTGTGGTGATGTGGGCTTTGGTAAAACCGAAGTGGCCATGCGTGCCGCTTTCCTTGCGGTGGAAAACCACAAACAAGTTGCCGTCCTGGTGCCGACCACCCTGCTCGCTCAACAGCATCTGGATAACTTCCGTGACCGTTTCGCCAACTGGCCGGTGCGCATCGAAATGTTGTCGCGTTTTCGTACCGCCAAAGAGCAAACGCAAATCTTGCAAGAGGCGAGTGACGGGAAAGTCGATATTCTTATCGGCACCCATAAACTGCTGCAAAATGATGTAAAAATGAAAGACCTGGGCCTGCTGATTGTCGATGAAGAACATCGCTTTGGTGTGCGCCATAAAGAGCGGATTAAAGCGATGCGTGCTGACGTCGATATATTGACGCTAACCGCGACGCCTATTCCGCGTACTCTGAACATGGCGATGAGCGGGATGCGCGATTTGTCGATTATCGCCACCCCTCCGGCACGTCGCCTGGCAGTGAAGACCTTCGTTCGCCAGTACGATGAACTGGTCGTCCGGGAAGCCATTCTGCGTGAAGTCCTGCGTGGCGGGCAGGTTTACTACCTTTACAACGATGTGGAAAACATTCAGAAAGCGGCAGACCGCCTCGCGGCATTAGTGCCCGAAGCGCGTATCACTATTGGTCATGGCCAAATGCGTGAACGTGAACTGGAACGCGTGATGAATGACTTCCACCACCAGCGTTTCAACGTACTGGTCTGTACCACGATTATCGAAACCGGTATCGATATTCCAACCGCGAATACCATTGTTATCGAACGGGCGGACCATTTCGGCCTTGCGCAGTTGCACCAGTTGCGTGGCCGCGTTGGACGTTCGCATCACCAGGCATATGCATGGTTGCTGACACCCCATCCAAAAGCGACGTCCACCGATGCGCAAAAGCGCCTCGAGGCTATCGCTTCTCTTGAAGATTTGGGTGCAGGTTTTGCCCTGGCGACTCACGATTTAGAAATTCGCGGTGCGGGTGAATTGCTCGGTGAGGGTCAAAGCGGCTCGATGGAAAGCATCGGTTTCTCGCTGTATATGGAGATGCTGGAAAACGCCGTCGATGCACTGAAAGACGGCCGTGAGCCGTCGCTTGAAGATTTAACCAGCAGCCAGACCGAAGTCGAACTGCGCATGCCTGCCCTGTTGCCTGATGATTTCATCCCGGACGTTAATACTCGCCTGTCGTTCTATAAACGCATCGCCAGTGCAAAAACCGGGCATGAGCTCGATGAGCTAAAAGTGGAGTTAATTGACCGCTTTGGCTTGTTGCCGGATCCCGCGCGCAACCTGTTGGATATTGCCGCATTGCGCCAGCAGGCGCAGAAATTAGGGGTGCGTAAAATCGAAGGTAACGAAAAAGGTGGCGTGATTGAATTTGCCGAGAAGAACCATGTTAATCCGGTATGGTTGATTGGCTTGTTGCAAAAACAGCCACAGCATTACCGTCTGGATGGGCCAACTCGACTGAAATTTATTGAAGATCTCGCTGACCGGAAAGCTCGTATGGAATGGGTGCGTAACTTTATGCATCAGCTCGCGCAGAACGCAGCGGCTTAATCGACTACAGTGCCTTAGATAACTCTAAGGCACTGACTTTGCATCATTTACACATTCTTTCAATCTGCCAGGATTTCCCTACACGCTCTTCCATCATAATCATCGATTAACTTTTTTATAACACTCACCCAAAATAATTCGAGTTGCAGGACTAACACGCACGGCGTTTTAGAACAGCGCTTGCGCTGGCCCTGAAGGGGTTAGGCCGCAGGCCGGGTAACGTGGCAAGCGAGCAATTCCCGATGAGCTTACACAGGTAAGTGATTCGGGTGAGTCAACGCAGCCAACGCCTCTGCAACTTGAAGTATGAAGGGTGAACTTATTATTAATAAGGTTTATCGTGACTACCTCTCAGAGCGTTTCATCTTCTCGCGCCGTTCGCTGGCTTATGTCGATCATGCTGGTTAGCGCGACACTGGTCTCGTATCAAGCTGTCGCCAACTCTTACCCTTTGCCGCCAGAAGGTAGCCGTCTCATCGGCAAGAATATTTTCCATGTTGTGGAGAAGGGTGGCGGTTCGCTTGAGGCGATTGCGAAAAAATACAATGTCGGCTTCCTGGCTTTACTGCAGGCAAACCCAGGGGTTGACCCTTATGTTCCCCGCGCAGGAAGCGTGCTGACAATCCCGCAGCAAATGTTGTTACCTGATGCACCACGCCAGGGGCTAGTACTGAATCTCGCCGAGTTGCGCGTTTACTATTATCCGGTGGGTAAAAATAGTGTCACCGTTTACCCGATTGGCATTGGCCAACTTGGTGGCGACACCGTGACGCCCACGATGGTGACCACCGTGTCAGATAAACGTGCTAACCCGACCTGGACACCAACGGCAAATATTCGCGCGCGCTACCTGGCAAACGGCATCAAGCTCCCGAGTGTTATGCCTGCGGGGCCGGATAACCCAATGGGTCACCATGCGATTCGCCTCGCCGCCTTTGGGGGCGTCTACCTGTTACACGGAACCAATGCTGATTTTGGTATCGGTATGCGCGTGAGTTCAGGCTGTATTCGCCTGCGCGATGACGACATCAAAGCTCTGTATAAAGAGATGCCCCTCGGGACGCAGGTACGCATCATTAATACCGCGATTAAAACCTCTATTGAGCCGGACGGCACGCGTTTAGTTGAAGTGCACCAGCCGCTGTCTAAAGACATTAACGACGATCCAAAAGTGCTACCGATTGTGCTTAATGAACAGATGAAACAGTTTCATTCTGCGCCTGAAACAGACGCAGTAGTAATGGAGCATGCCATGCAACACCGTTCTGGTATGCCAGTAAACGTGAATGCGCATAGTAATGTGGGCAACGAAACGTAGACTTTCTCAATAGAAAAAAGGCCCTGTTTTTTAACAGGGCCTTTTTTGAATTCGTCACTAAAGCTTAGAGGGTTTAAACCCAAAATAATTCGAGTTGCGGCCAGGAAGCCAATCCCGATGAGCTTACTCAAGTAAGTGATTCGGGTTTGTGAGCGCTGCCAACACCGCTGCAACTTGAAGTATAAAGGGTCAAGCTTATTTATAAATAATAGCAGTACCATGCAAAGTATTCGGACCGGTTACTGAAGTAATACGGTATGAACTTGCACCCATTTGGTCTGCTTTCTCAGCCAGTTCTGCTTCCAGAGAGCTCAGGTTAGTCCCGGCAGTGGCAGTCACTGTACCGACTTTCTGTTGGCCTGCTGGAGCGGCTTGAACTTCAACAGCCGCAAAACTTGCAAAAGAGATTGAGCTTAGAACAACAGCAGCAATAAGAGTTTTAACGTTTTTCATGATATTTACCTTGAGCTGATGATTTATAAGGTCGTTAAGTTATTTACTTAACGATCGATAACTAAATCATAAACGTGATCTGCATCACGCGTCAAATTATTTTTATAACGCTCGTTAACTATTTTTTAAAAGTACTATTTTTCATTAAGATAGGATTAATTTATTTTTATCCTAAAAGCCTATAGCTACCGGGTGTTATTATTTTTATAATGATCGTTCATTAAACAGACAAAGGTTATACGGCGCACATGTCCTCTGATACAAGTTGCATTAAAAAAAGCCGTGGCCGACCGAAGGTGTTTGACAGAGAAGCCGCACTCGACAAGGCCATGGCTTTGTTCTGGCAACACGGCTACGAAGCCACCTCTATGGCGCATTTGGTCGAAGCAACGGGCGCGAAGGCCCCGACGCTGTACGCTGAGTTCACGAACAAAGAGGGATTATTCCGGGCGGTTCTGGATCGCTATATGGCGCGTTTTACGCAAATGCGCGAGGCGTGTCTCTCCTGCGAAGAACGGACGTTTGAAGAAGCGCTGGAAGATTTTTTGTCACTTATTGCCAGGTTATATACTGAGAAAGATACGCCAACAGGATGTTTTATCATCTGTACTTCCTCAGCATTGGCGGCCTCTTCGGAAGATATTGCCGCAGTGATAAAAACACGCCAATCAATGCAGGAAGAAACGTTGGTGCGTTTTCTGACAAAGCGCCAGGAAAAAGGTGAGATCCCATCCAGTAGTTGCGTTCGTAAATTGGCTAAATACCTGTGTTGTATCATTCAGGGGATGTCGGTCAGCGCACGTGAAAACGCCAGCTATGATGAGCTTTTACAGATAGTTAACACCACGATGCGTCTGCTACCTGAACTGAAGAAAATCTAATCTTAAAAGGCGGATAACTTAAATTTGTCCGCCTGTTATGTACACTGACCTGCTTTTTTTTTATTTACACTCCGGGACAAATCTGTACTCGACCACTGGGAGATACTCATTTAAAACATAGGAATTCTAATTATTGATGTAGTTTATATTTGGTGAGGTCAAAGTATGTTGGCAGGTTTAATCGGTTTAGGTTCAGTCATCGAAACAGCCTATATCCCAGCGTTACGCCGCATATCCCCTTCTGTTCTCGATATTTATGGTTACGATACTGATGCCACCCGGCAAATTGACGGGATCAACCGTTGTGATTCCCTTGATGTATTGCTGGCAATGCCACTCGACATAGTGCTGATAACCACCTCCTCACTTCATCATTTACCCGTTCTTGAGCGAGTATTGCAAAGCGACGTCCCAGCGATTGTGGTTGAAAAGCCCGTAGCCGCCACACTCCCTCAACTTATGAAACTCGAAACATTGCTAAAAGAGCCACGCATTGCTGCCCGCGTTCTGGCGTTAGATCACTGGATGATACGTACTCAAGCCTGCGATTACATTCGTAACATCAATGAAATAAGTCGAATCGAAGGATTTTTACTGGAGCCCAGCGGCTTTAATGCGGCTGGTGAACCAATTGCACTGAACTTCGCCACGGGTGAAGAAGACACCCGCCAGTTGCGTCACCCTGATGGGGTTATTGTCGATATTGGGACTCATGTTCTCGCCATGATGCGCGAAACCGTCCACCAACTGGGCGGCAATAACGGGTTAAACATAGCACTCAGTTACGCTCGTGACCGCCAGGGAAATGCAATAGCCGCAGGCGATTTCACAACCGCAGAAGGTGAAGCACTGTTAACCGGCACAATCAGCGATATTCCGTTTACCCTGCTTCTCAACAAATATGCTGGACCTGCCGGCGGGCAAAAAGGCATGCGTGTTTATCTTCATAATGGCCAAATCATCAATATCGACCGTGAAGGTGCGAATGAAGTGGTTGAGCGGCTAACTGACAACGTTACTGAGCGCCAGGTGATTACCGGGCCGTTGTACGATCGCTGCTTGAATGATGTGGTCTTTGGCGATAAAAGAGTGTTTGTGCGCACACCAGAAGCTATCCCGGCGTACACGCAACGGCGATTAACTGAAGTGACCGCACTACTGGAGTTGCAGCAGCAATTACGGGGTATGCATTAGAGACAAAAAGCCCATCTGTAGATGAGCTTTTATGGGCAACCGTTAAATTTTATTCAAAACTAACTGGCCGTTATTATCCAGGGGGATTTGCGTACCAGGGTCTTTATCCATGCGGATTTTCCCCTGCTGATCACCAATTCGGTATGTAACGTCATAACCGATCATTTTCTCTGATTTTTCGTATACCGTATTACATTTCTGTTGTGTGCTGGTGTAAGTGTCACTTTCTTGCATATTACCTTGCACCTGGTTACCCGCGTAACCCCCGCCCAAAGCGCCCACGACTGTGGCAACATCTTTACCGCGTCCACCACCAAACTGATGGCCAATCACCCCACCCGCTACTGCACCCAATGCTGAGCCGATAATACGATTCTCATCCTGAACTGGGCGACGATGAGTGACCGCTACGTTTCGGCACTCCTGGCGTGGAGTTTTTACTATTTCCTTAATGGGGGTCGCTGACACCACCTGTGCAAACTGAGGACCATGGTCAAAAACGTTCATGCTGGCAACCGCTGCCACACCCAGTGCTGCGGCCACACCGATACCTATACCCGCTAACATTGATTTATTCACAGGACATCCTCCTGACTTTGCTATTGCTTACAAGTTTGCGACCAGAGATGGGATATGACATATGAGACAACGGATGAAAAATGGGGATTCATACAGAGAAGATTGGTGTTTGAGAGAATTCTTAAGCATCAAAAGCGGATTGATAAAATTTAATGCTGCATTGGTGCAACAAAAACCCGGTCAAAACCGGGTTTGAATTTCAAGCTGAAAGACGATTAGTGTAGTTTCAGGCGCGGACGAATGACGCGGTTGATACTCCCCACCAGCATCATCAAGCCGGTTTTGAAGTAACCGTGAAGAGCGACCTGGTGCATACGGTACAGCGAGATATAGACAAACCGTGCCATACGCCCTTCTACCATCATCGATCCACGCATCAGGTTACCCATCAGACTACCAACGGTGGAGAATTTGGACAGCGACACTAGCGAACCGTGATCTTTATAGATATAGGCTTTCAGCGGCTTATTGTTCATCTTCGCGAGAATATTGCTCAGCACCAGGGATGCCATCTGGTGCGCGGCTTGCGCACGC
>DATERH010000003.1:0-7596 GCA_035271785.1 Buttiauxella sp. | reverse complement strand
AGGCGATTTGGAAGCAGCGAAAAGGCTGATCCTGTCTCACCTGCGCTTTGTTGTTCATATCGCTCGTAATTATTCGGGCTATGGCTTGCCGCAGGCTGACTTGATTCAGGAAGGTAACATCGGCCTGATGAAGGCTGTGCGTCGCTTTAACCCTGAAGTGGGTGT
This sequence comes from Buttiauxella sp., assembly GCA_035271785.1. Classification (GTDB taxonomy): domain Bacteria; phylum Pseudomonadota; class Gammaproteobacteria; order Enterobacterales; family Enterobacteriaceae; genus Buttiauxella. Next base: position 7,431 of record DATERH010000003.1, on the reverse strand, counting down.
CCGTCTGGTGTCGTTTGCTGTGCACTGGATCAAAGCTGAAATTCACGAATACGTTCTGCGTAACTGGCGTATTGTGAAAGTAGCAACCACTAAAGCACAACGTAAGTTGTTCTTTAACCTGCGTAAAGCAAAACAGCGTCTGGGTTGGTTCAACCAGGATGAAGTCGAAATGGTCGCCAACGAGCTGGGTGTTTCCAGCAAAGATGTCCGTGAGATGGAATCTCGCATGGCGGCGCAGGACATGACTTTTGACATGGGTAATGACGATGACTCAGACAGCGCGCCAATGGCTCCAGTGCTGTTCTTGCAGGATAAGTCTTCTAACTTTGCCGATGGCATTGAAGACGATAACTGGGATTCGCACGCGGCTGACAAACTCAGCGATGCGATGCTGGGCCTGGATGAGCGTAGTCAGGATATTATCCGTGCACGTTGGCTTGATGAAGACAACAAGAGCACGCTGCAAGAACTGGCCGACCGCTACGGTGTCTCTGCTGAGCGTGTGCGCCAGCTTGAAAAGAACGCCATGAAAAAACTGCGCATAGCCATCGAAGCGTAAGTTCTTAAGAAAGCCCAAAAAAAACCGCCATTCACGGCGGTTTTTTTATGCCTGTCACTTTCCTGGTCACCTTGTGAAAAATTGTTATTCCAAAAAGCGCAAATTCGGGTATGTTTTTAACTCTGAGTGCGGCGAAGGCACACGCGGTATTCGTAAATCAAAAATAATCGTGCCAAAACAACACAACAAATACCCATTAGCATTCGAGTTGCAGGTAGGCGGCCAGGGAACTTATCCCGATGAACTTACTAAGGTAAGTGATTCGGGGAAGTGAGTGCAGCCAACACCCCTGCAGCTTGAAGGATGATGGGTAAATACCAATCACAACAAGAATGGGGATCCTCAGGATGAACATGAAGGGAAAAGCGTTACTGGCTGGTTGTATTGCACTTGCGATGAGCAACGCGGCATTTGCGAAGGACATTAAAGTAGCAGTAGTTGGGGCGATGTCTGGCCCGGTTGCTCAATATGGTGACCAGGAATTTACCGGTGCAGAACAAGCGGTTGCTGATATTAATGCCAAAGGCGGTATCAAAGGCGACAAACTGGTTATCACCAAATACGACGATGCCTGTGACCCGAAACAAGCGGTCGCGGTCGCTAACAAAGTGGTTAACGATGGTATCAAATACGTTATCGGCCACCTGTGTTCTTCTTCCACCCAGCCTGCGTCTGACATCTACGAAGACGAAGGCATTCTGATGATCACCCCTGCGGCGACGGCGCCAGAGCTGACTTCCCGTGGTTACAAATTGACCATGCGCACCACCGGCCTGGATTCAGACCAGGGCCCAACCGCGGCAAAATACATCCTTGAGCATGTTAAGCCGAAAAACATCGCGGTTATCCACGACAAACAACAGTATGGCGAAGGTCTGGCTCGATCAGTTCAAGATAACCTGAAAAAAGGCGGCGCAAATGTCGTGTTCTTTGACGGTATCACCGCAGGTGAGAAAGACTTCTCCACGCTGGTGGCGCGTCTGAAGAAAGAGAACATCGATTTCGTGTACTACGGTGGCTACCACCCAGAAATGGGCCAGATCCTGCGTCAGTCGCGCGCGGCTGGTCTGAAAACTCAGTTTATGGGCCCAGAAGGTGTGGCGAACGTTTCTCTGTCTAACATTGCCGGCGATTCTGCTGAAGGCATGTTAGTGACCAAACCGAAGAACTACGACCAGATCCCTGCGAACAAACCGATCGTAGATGCCATTAAAGCGAAGAAACAAGATCCAAGTGGTGCTTTCGTATGGACGACCTACGCGGCAGTGCAATCTCTGGCTGCGGGTCTGAACAAAGCAGAAGATCCAGCTGAAATCGCAACATATCTGAAAGGCAGTTCTGTTGAAACCGTTATGGGGCCGTTGAGCTGGGATGAGAAAGGCGATCTGAAAGGCTTTGAGTTCGGTGTGTTTACCTGGCATGCGAACGGTACAGCGACCGACGCTAAGTAATTTATCGGGCGCCTTTCGCGCTGCAGATGCGTCAGCCCCGGTCACTTACTGATGTAAGCTCCGGGGATTTCATCACTTGCCGCCTTTACGCAACACGAAATGCTTTGATAAATGGGGAGTGATAACCAACAAGTTATCATTCCCCTATTTTTTTGTACCTCGCATTCGTAGATCGGATAAGCGCAGTGTCATCCGACACTCATTCAACAACCACCATCCGAAACTTACTTTTCCCAACCACCATCCTGAACGGTAAAACCTACCGCCTGCATAAACGCCGTCATAACGTTGTGGTTTTCAACGCCGATGTCGTTCATCCACCATTTGGTGATACCAGGATTATCGCGAATCACCTCTTCCACTAAATACTGCCCAACGCCACGACGACGGGTAATTTCTCGTACCCGCAGTGAATCTAAAGCACCTTCAGTATCAGCAAGTGTGACGCGAACTGCGCCCAGCAACCTGTCGTTAAATTTTGCCGCGTAAATACGGTGGGTATCACTAAGCGTCAGTGAGGCGCTGGAATATTCGGGCCAGATCTTTGCAAGATCGATCTCATCCTGAGCACTACACTCAAACAGACGAATGATGGTGAGTTTCATAAGCGAGCTAACCAAAAAGCGGGAAAACCCCGAGTGTAACCAATTTATTTACCTCAGACGCTTTATCTTTTATCTGCCATATACCAGACGATTAATTTTTCCCTCTAACGTATGCCAGTTTGATAAGTGGTAGATTGAAAAATGGTCAGTATAAAACCCTAAAACCTAGTGTTTTATTCCGCTCTTTGTATCGCTATTTTATGCTGAAAATGGTGCTTTTTTTTGTTTAACTATGAGCAAATACAGAATAATATCTTTGCTTAATAGCCTGAAAAATAGAGGTTTTAGGCTTAAAAATTGTAAATATTAACGCTAAGCCCTTAACGGCGCTCATAAAAATGGTTAAAGGTTGAAAAACACACAGCATGCTTTTTGACCATAATAAAACCACAAAATCACGATAAATGGGGATTTATAGAATGAAGGTAAACGCGAAGACATTACTCGCCGGGTTTGTTGCATTGGCGGTGTCTCACGCGGCAACGGCAGCAGACATTAAAGTTGCGGTTGTTGGTGCAATGTCAGGGCCGGTTGCGCAGTGGGGCGACATGGAATTCAATGGCGCGCGCCAGGCTATCAAAGACATTAATGCCAAGGGTGGCATCAAAGGCGACAAACTTGTTGCAGTTGAATACGATGACGCTTGTGATCCTAAACAAGCCGTTGCGGTTGCCAACAAAATCGTGAACGACGGTGTGCGTTATGTTATCGGCCACCTTTGCTCCTCTTCTACTCAGCCTGCGTCGGATATCTATGAAGACGAAGGCATCCTGATGATTACCCCTGGTGCGACTAACCCAGAGCTGACAAGCCGCGGCTACAAAATGATTATGCGCACCGCAGGCCTGGATTCTTCTCAGGGCCCGACCGCATCTAAATACATTCTTGAAACCGTGAAACCGCAGCATATCGCTATCATTCATGACAAACAGCAATACGGCGAAGGCCTGGCGCGTTCTGTACAAGACGGTCTGAAGAAAGGCGGCGCGAACATTGCTTTCTTCGATGGCATCACTGCGGGTGATAAAGACTTCTCCACGCTGGTGGCTCGCCTGCAAAAAGAAAATGTCGACTTCGTCTACTACGGCGGCTATTACCCGGAAATGGGCCAGATCCTGCGTCAGGCTCGTGCGGTTGGCCTGAAAACTCAGTTTATGGGGCCAGAGGGAGTGGGTAACGCATCGCTGTCCAACATCGCGGGTGCGGCGGGTGAAGGCATGTTAGTCACCATGCCAAAACGCTATGACCAGGACCCAAGCAACAAAGTTATCGTTGATGAGCTGAAAGCCGAGAAGAAAGATCCAAGCGGCCCGTATGTGTGGATCACGTACGCTGCGGTGCAGTCACTGGCGACAGCACTTGAACGTACAGGTAGCGAAGAACCTGCAGATTTAATTAAAGACTTAAAAGCAAACGGTGCGAAAACTGTTATTGGGCCGCTGAACTGGGATGAGAAAGGCGATCTGAAGGGATTTGAATTTGGTGTCTTCCAGTGGCATGCCGACGGTTCGTCTTCTGTGGCGAAATAAACACCCGTCGTCTTTCAAGTTGCAGATGCGTTGGCTACGTTCACTGACCCGAATCACTGAGTTGACTAAGCTCATCGGGATTCGTTCTCTTGCCGCCTTTCTGCAACTTGAAATCCATTGAGTATGGACCAGTCATTCTGGGTCATTCTACCTCTCTGACGGCCTGTTCTGAGAGGTAATAAATAAGGTTATTGTATGTCCGAGCAGTTCCTCTACTTCCTACAGCAGATGTTTAACGGCGTCACGCTGGGCAGCACCTACGCGCTGATAGCCATCGGTTACACCATGGTTTACGGCATCATTGGCATGATCAACTTCGCCCACGGCGAGGTCTACATGATTGGCAGCTATGTCTCGTTTATGATCATCGCAGCACTGATGATGATGGGCATTGATGCGGGCTGGATGTTGGTTGGTGCCGGCTTCATTGGTGCCATTGTTATCGCCAGTGCTTACGGCTGGAGCATCGAACGCGTTGCGTATAAACCCGTGCGTAACTCTAAACGTCTGATTGCACTTATCTCTGCCATCGGTATGTCTATCTTCCTACAAAACTACGTCAGCCTGACGGAAGGTTCGCGCGACATTGCCCTGCCAAACCTGTTTAACGGCCAGTGGGTTATCGGGGCGAGCGAGAGCTTCACCGCGACAATCACGACCATGCAGTTGGTTATTTGGGTGGTGACGTTCATTGCGATGCTGGCGTTGACGCTGTTTATCCGTTACTCGCGTATGGGCCGTGCGTGCCGCGCGTGTGCAGAAGATTTGAAAATGGCGAGCTTGCTCGGGATTAACACTGACCGCGTTATCTCTCTGACCTTTGTTATTGGCGCGGCAATGGCGGCTGTTGCTGGCGTGTTGCTTGGCCAGTTCTATGGCGTCATCAGCCCGTACATCGGCTTTATGGCGGGTATGAAAGCCTTCACCGCCGCAGTTCTTGGCGGTATCGGCAGCATTCCTGGTGCGATGATTGGCGGCCTGATTTTAGGTGTTGCGGAAGCGCTGACCTCGGCGTATCTGAGCACAGAATATAAAGATGTGGTTTCCTTTGCTCTGCTGATTGTCGTCCTGCTGGTGATGCCTACCGGTATCCTGGGCCGTCCGGAGGTCGAAAAAGTATGAAACCGATGCATGTTGTTTTAGCACTCCTGTCGGCGGCGATATTCTTCGTGCTGGCGGGCGTCTTTATGGGCGTTCAACTGAGTCTCGACGGCACTAAACTTGTCGTTCACAGCGCGGAAACCGTGCGCTGGAAATGGGTTCTGATTGGTACGGCGGTTGTCTTCGTCTTCCAGTTGTTGCGCCCTGCATTCCAGAAAAGCATGAAAAAAGTCTCTGGGCCGAAGTTCGTTCTGCCTGCGTTAGACGGCTCAACACCAAAACAGAAACTGTTCTTGCTGACATTATTGGTGCTGGCTGTAGCCTGGCCGTTTGTGGTTTCACGCGGCACGGTAGATATCGCAACACTGACGATGATCTACATTATCCTCGGTCTGGGCTTGAACGTGGTCGTTGGTTTGTCTGGCCTGCTGGTGCTGGGTTACGGCGGCTTCTACGCCATCGGCGCATATACCTTTGCCTTGCTCAACCACTATTACGGTCTGGGATTCTGGACATGTTTACCGCTGGCGGGCCTGGTGTCTGCCGCAGCCGGTTTCCTGCTTGGCTTCCCGGTACTGCGCCTGCGTGGTGACTATCTGGCGATTGTGACGCTCGGTTTCGGTGAAATCGTCCGTATCCTGTTGCTCAATAACACCGAAATTACCGGTGGCCCGAACGGTATCAGCCAGATTCCCAAACCCACGCTATTTGGTCTGGAGTTCAGCCGCACTGCACGTGAAGGGGGATGGGATACCTTCAGCAACTTCTTTAATGTCGCCTATAACACCGGCGACCGTATTATCTTCCTCTACCTCGTCGCACTCCTGCTGGTTGTGTTATCGCTGTTTGTCATTAACCGCCTGCTGCGGATGCCGCTGGGTCGTGCGTGGGAAGCGTTGCGTGAAGATGAAATCGCTTGCCGTTCACTGGGTCTGAACCCAACGCGCATCAAGCTGACGGCATTTACCATCAGCGCCGCGTTTGCAGGCTTTGCCGGTACGCTGTTTGCTGCACGCCAGGGCTTTGTTAGCCCGGAATCGTTCACCTTTGCCGAATCTGCCTTCGTGTTGGCTATCGTCGTTCTGGGTGGGATGGGCTCGCAGTTTGCCGTTATCCTTGCCGCAGTTCTGCTGGTGGTGTCGCGTGAGCTAATGCGTGATTTGAACGAATACAGCATGTTGGTACTCGGTGGCCTGATGGTGCTGATGATGATCTGGCGTCCACAAGGTTTGCTGCCAATGACACGTCCGCAATTGAAACTGAAGAAAGAACAAGTGGAACACGTCAAAGGAGAGCAGGCATGAGCCAGCCATTGTTATCCGTAAACGGCCTGATGATGCGTTTCGGCGGCTTGCTCGCTGTAAACAATGTTTCTCTGGAACTGCATCCTCACGAAATTGTGTCGTTAATCGGTCCAAACGGTGCCGGTAAAACCACCGTATTTAACTGTCTGACTGGTTTCTATAAGCCGTCAGGCGGCACCATCATGTTGCGTGACCAGCATCTTGAAGGACTGCCAGGCCAGCAAATTGCGCGCATGGGCGTGGTGCGTACTTTCCAGCACGTGCGTCTGTTCCGTGAAATGACCGTGATTGAAAACTTGCTGGTGGCTCAACACCAACAACTGAAAACCGGCGTGTTCTCCGGCTTACTGAAAACACCGGGTTTCCGTCGCGCCCAAAACGAAGCGCTGGACCGCGCCGCCATCTGGCTTGACCGTATTGGCCTGCTTGAGCAGGCTAACCGCCAGGCAAGCAACCTTGCATATGGCGATCAGCGCCGTCTGGAGATTGCGCGTTGTATGGTTACGCTGCCAGAAATCCTGATGCTTGATGAACCCGCTGCAGGCCTGAACCCGAAAGAAACGCACGAGCTCGATGAATTGATCATGGAGATTCGTAGCCACCACAACACTGCCGTGCTGCTCATTGAGCATGACATGAAACTGGTGATGGGCATTTCTGACCGGATCTACGTTGTAAACCAGGGGACGCCGCTTGCGAACGGCACACCGGAACAAATCCGTAATAACCCTGACGTAATCCGCGCCTATTTGGGCGAAGCATAAAAATGGGCGAGGCAAAGATGGAAAATATCATGTTGTCATTTGACCAGGTGAGCGCCCATTACGGCAAGATTCAGGCGCTTCACGAAGTCAGTTTACATATTAAACAGGGCGAAATTGT
>DATERH010000002.1:0-31732 GCA_035271785.1 Buttiauxella sp. | reverse complement strand
TGCTGCATTCGGGCCAGTGCGTGAATAGCAGTACGCACTACCTTGTGGCTAGGTTCGCCTTCTATGTGGGCGATCAGGCCGAAACCACAGTTATCCTTCTCAAGGGATTTATCGTACAACATATCAGTGAACCTCCCCAGGCTCTACGTGACTCCTCACCAACCGTTTGCGTCCAGACGTAACAAGGGCATGGCGACGGGGTTTGCGAAACTCAGCTAACCTCGCGTGTCGCCCTCTTGATGTCTAACGCATCCGGTTTCACAAGTGTTGAGGACTTGCTTTAGAGGGAATCTTAATTACTGCATAAATATGATGGGCACAGAACCCATCCAGAAAGCTTCCAGCGGATTTCCAAGTTATCGGGAAAGCGCACACAGGTCAAATGGCATTCTTATTTATACGAATATGTGCTAAACACCTATTAACATCATGAAAGTAAACATTTTATTATCAATTTTATCGTATTTAAGCGGTAGGGTAATCCCCTGGCTTCTGTGATCTCTCTCACTATCTGCGGGGTTGCAAAATTCCAGACCATGCTAGCAATGCTTAGATTGGCAGGATCTTATGCTATGAACGGGGTTCGGCGTGTTGTATGACACTGTTTTTCGCAGGGAGGCATATTCTTTAAAAATAGACGGGCAATATAAGGAAAAGTAATCATCTAACGGGTGCGTAAAATCGCATTAATTTTGCATTTCTATGCAATGGGTAAAGCTGCGCCAGAGCGATTGATCCAGGTCATCGCTAAAATGGGCAGAAAATGGCAGGCTACATCCCTTTTACAGGGCGGCCCATCAGATTATGCAGTTACAAAAATTAGTCAATATGTTTGGTGGGGATCTTCAGCGTCGTTATGGCCATAAGGTCCATAAACTCACGCTGCACGGCGGTTTCAGTTGCCCAAACCGTGACGGTACCATCGGGCGAGGTGGCTGTACTTTCTGCAACGTGGCGTCCTTTGCTGATGAGACTCAACAACATCACTCCATCGCCGAGCAACTCGAGCGCCAGTCACTGTTGGTTAACCGTGCGAAGCACTATCTCGCTTATTTCCAGGCCTACACCAGTACATGGGCAGAAGTGCAGGTGTTGCGCTCGATGTATCAGCAAGCCGTGGCCCAGGCCAGCATCGTCGGCTTATGTGTTGGCACGCGGCCAGATTGCGTGCCGGATAGCGTGCTCGATTTGTTAAGTGAGTATCATGATAAAGGCTATGAAGTCTGGTTAGAGCTGGGCTTGCAGACAGCACATGACAAAACGCTGCATCGAATTAATCGTGGGCATGATTTTGCCTGTTATCAGGAAACCACGCGTCGTGCCCGTGCACGTGGTTTGAAAGTGTGTAGTCACTTGATTGTTGGCCTGCCAGGTGAGGGTCAGGAACATTGCCTGCAAACGCTGGAAAACGTGATTGAGACTGGCGTCGATGGCATCAAACTCCACCCTCTCCATATTGTCAGCGGCAGCACGATGGCTAAAGGCTGGCAAGCAGGTCGTCTTCAAGGCATCGAACTGGATGAGTATGCGACAACCGCAGGCGAGATGATTCGTCATACCCCGCTCGATGTTGTTTATCATCGCGTTTCTGCAAACGCCCGCCGTCCAACCCTGCTGGCACCATTGTGGTGTGAAAATCGTTGGACTGGAATGGGGGCAATCGATAAGTATCTGACCGAAAATGGTACTCAGGGTTCGGCGCTTGGTACGCCATGGGTCCCAGCAATTCTGTTGTAATCCCTAAGCGTGCGGTATATTTAGCTGATTGAAGACGAGGGAAACGTTCCATGAAGCAAATCCGGTTACTGGCGCAGTATTACGTTGATTTGATGGTGAAGCTCGGCTTAGTGCGCTTCTCTTTGTTGCTGGCTTCCGCATTAGTGGTGCTGGCTATTGTGGTGCAAATGGCCGTGACGATGCTGTTGCGCGGCCAGGTTGAAAGTATTGATGTCGTTCGTTCTATCTTTTTTGGCCTGTTAATTACTCCCTGGGCCGTCTATTTCCTTTCAGTGGTAGTTGAACAACTCGAAGAGTCGCGCCAGCGGTTGTCAAATCTGGTGCAAAAACTTGAAGAGATGCGTGAACGTGACCTGAAACTCAATGTGAAGCTCAAAGACAATATTACGCAATTAAATCAGGAGATTGCCGATCGCGTTAAAGCAGAGGACGAGCGTCAAACCATGCTTGAGCAATTGAAGGTTGAAATGCAAGAGCGCGAAGAGACGCAAATCCAGCTGGAACAGCAATCGTCATTTCTCCGTTCTTTCCTCGATGCGTCGCCGGATCTGGTTTTTTATCGCAATGAAGACAAAGAGTTTTCAGGCTGTAACCGTGCCATGGAATTGCTGACAGGCAAAAGTGAGAAGCAATTAATCAGCTTGAAGCCTGAGGATGTGTATTCGCCAGAAGCGGCACAGAAGGTGATTGAAACCGACGAAAAAGTGTTTCGTCATAACGTGTCCCTGACCTACGAGCAATGGCTGGATTATCCTGATGGCCGCAAAGCCTGCTTTGAAATTCGTAAAGTGCCGTACTATGACCGCGTTGGGAAACGCCATGGTTTAATGGGGTTTGGTCGCGATATTACCGAACGTAAGCGTTATCAGGATGCGCTTGAACGTGCCAGTCGGGATAAAACCACTTTCATTTCAACCATCAGCCATGAGTTGCGCACACCGCTTAATGGTATTGTTGGGTTGAGTCGTATTCTGCTGGATACCGAACTGAATCCTGAACAAACCAATTACCTCAAAACCATCCATATTTCGGCCATTACGCTTGGTAATATTTTTAACGATATTATCGACATGGACAAACTCGAACGCCGTAAAGTTCAGCTTGATAACCAGCCAATTGATTTCACCAGTTTCCTCGCCGATTTAGAAAACCTCTCTGGTTTGCAGGCACAGCAAAAGGAGCTAAAACTGGAAATGAACCCTACGTTGCCACTGCCGCATAAAGTGGTGACAGATGGCACGCGCTTGCGTCAGATTCTGTGGAACCTCATCAGTAATGCCGTGAAGTTCACCCCTAAAGGTGGCCTGGTTGCCGTTCGGGTGTGTTATGAGGAAGAAAACACGCTGCGCTTCGAAGTTCAGGATTCCGGTATTGGTATTCCGCAGGACGAACAGGATAAGATCTTCGCCATGTATTACCAGGTGAAAGACAGTCATGGTGGTAAACCAGCTACCGGAACGGGTATTGGGTTGGCGGTATCGCGCCGTCTGGCTAAAAGTATGGGCGGCGATATCACTGTTAGCAGTAAGCCGGGTGAAGGCTCGCTGTTTACTTTGACGATTCAGGCTCCTCGGGTCGCGGATGAAGTCGAAGATACCCTTGAAAATGACGAAATGCCGCTGCCTGCGTTGCACGTGTTGTTGGTGGAAGATATTGAGCTCAATGTCATTGTTGCGCGTTCGGTGCTTGAGAAACTCGGCAACAGCGTAGATGTCGCTATGACAGGTAAAGAAGCGCTAGAAAAATTCACCCCAGGGGAATATGACCTGGTGCTGCTGGACATTCAGTTGCCTGATATGACGGGCCTGGATATTTCCCGGCAACTGACAACGCGATACTCGCGCGAAGATTTGCCACCGCTGGTGGCATTGACCGCTAACGTATTGAAAGATAAAAAAGAGTATCTGGATGCTGGCATGGATGATGTGCTGAGCAAACCCCTCTCGGTTCCGGCGTTAACGGCGATGATCCAAAAATTCTGGGACAACCAACAGTCTGAGTCTAAGAAGGAGTCTCAAGTGCCTCAAGTTAATAGTGAAAAGCAGCAAGCATTGCTCGATATTCCAATGCTTGAGCAGTATATGGACCTCGTCGGGCCAAAACTGATTACCGATGGGTTGGCAATGTTTGAAAAAATGATGCCGGGTTACCTGAGCGTGCTGGACTCTAATATGACTGCCCGCGACCAAAAAGGGATCGTGGAAGAAGGTCATAAAATTAAAGGGGCTGCGGGTTCTGTTGGGCTACGTCACTTACAGCAAATCGCTCAGCAAATTCAATCGCCTGACTTGCCTGCATGGTCAGAAAATGTGGGTGAATGGATTGAAGAGTTGAAACTGGAATGGCAACACGATGTGGATGTCCTGAAGGTTTGGGTAGCGAACGTTCCTAAAAAATGACCCCGGATAAACCGGGGTGCGCTAATCCTGCGCCAACACCAGGGAAAAAGTAGGTTGCGCCGTTGAGTTATAAGTCGTTATCCAAATGGTGCAGCCGATAATCTCATGTGCTATCCAGGCATTAAGATAGCAAATCTTAAATGCTTTGTTACATGAATCAGTAAAATGTGTGAAGCATAGCGATCTAATCGTCATAACTGATGAGAAAAATTGCATGATGAAAAGGAATGGCCGAATGAAGAAGATTGGTGTGGTGCTCAGTGGCTGCGGGGTCTACGACGGAAGCGAGATTCAGGAAGCTGTCATTACCTTGCTTGCTATTGCTCGTTCAGGTGCTGAAGCGGTATGTTTTGCACCCGATAAAACTCAAGCAGATGTCATCAATCACCTGACTAATAATGAGACTGTCGAGCATCGTAATGTGCTTGCCGAAGCCGCACGAATCACCCGTGGTGCTGTACTGCCATTGGATCAGGCTGATGCTAACGAACTTGATGCTTTGATAGTCCCTGGCGGTTTCGGAGCGGCTAAAAATCTGTGCAACTTTGCCACTAAAGGCAGCGAGTGCCAGATTGATAGTGATCTGCTTCGGCTGGCTCGAGATTGCCATGCCCAAGGGAAACCACTCGGTTTCATCTGCATTGCCCCTGTGATGCTGCCAAAGATTCTTGATGTGCCGGTGCGTTTGACCATCGGTACCGATATCGACACCGCCGAGATCGTCGAAGAGATGGGGGCCGAACATGTTCCGTGCCCGGTCGATGATATTGTGGTCGATGAAGAGCACAAAGTGGTGACGACACCTGCGTATATGTTAGCGACACGTATTGATGAGGCCGCTTTAGGTATCGAAAAACTGGTGGCTCGCATTGTGGACATGACTGAATGAAGAAAGGGCGTATTGCGCTCTTGAGTTTATTCAAGCGCTGGCTGTTGCGTGGCTTGTTGGTACTGGTGGGGATTTGGTTTGCGGGAATTATCCTGTTTAGCTTTATACCGGTACCGTTTTCAGCGGTGATGGTAGAGCGGCAGTTCAGCGCCTGGTTTAGCGGTGATTTCAGTTATGTTGCACACTCGGATTGGGTGAGCATGGATGAGATTTCGCCGTGGATGGGGCTTGCGGTCATCGCTGCAGAAGATCAGAAATTCCCGGATCACTGGGGATTTGATGTTGCTGCGATAGAAAAAGCATTTGCTCATAACGAACGCCATGAAAATCGTGTTCGTGGGGCCTCAACACTGTCCCAACAAACGGCTAAGAATCTGTTTCTTTGGGATGGGCGTAGCTATGTACGCAAGGGCCTGGAAGCGGGGTTAACATTGGGTATGGAAGTGGTCTGGACTAAACGTCGTATCCTGACCGTTTACCTGAATATTGCCGAGTTTGGCGAAGGAGTTTTTGGTGTGGAAGCCGCTTCGCAGCGCTATTTTCATAAATCTGCAAACCGCCTGACCATGTCTGAAGCTGCATTGCTGGCCGCTGTTTTACCTAATCCTATCCGCTTTAAAGCGAATGCCCCGTCAGGCTATGTGCGTCAACGCCAGCAATGGATTTTGCGCCAGATGCGCCAGTTGGGCGGCGAATCATTTATGGCGCAGCATGAGTTGAAGTGAGTTAGTCTTCATCAAAACCGGCATTGAACAGCGCGATAACCGCATTCAATGCTTGTTCTTCTTCTGGACCTGTGACTTCAATTTCAATATGGCCGCCTTTGGCAGAATCCAGCATCAGTAGCGCAATAACGCTATTGGCTTCAGCTTCTGTACCGGCCTCGTTGCGCAGCATGACTTCGGCATCAAAGCTTTGTACCAGCTCGAACAGCTTCATTGCTGGGCGTGCATGCATGCCCAGTTTGTTGGTTATCTCAACGGTCTGTTTTACGGTCATGTTTTGCGTTTTTCCAGCGTACGGTGACGGGATTGCACGTTCTTGCCGCGTGAGCGGAAATAATCTGCCAACTGTTCAGCGATATAAACTGAGCGGTGTTTACCACCGGTACAACCAATCGCCACAGTCAGGTAACTGCGGTTGTTGGTTTCCAGCATAGGCAACCATAGCTCAAGATAGCTGCGCGTCTGGTAGATAAAATTGTGGACTTCGGTATGACGGTCGAGGAACGCAGCAACAGGCCTATCGAGACCCGTCATCGGGCGCAACTTTGGATCCCAGTGCGGGTTTGGCAGGAAGCGCACATCGAACACGTAATCCGCATCAATCGGAATACCATGTTTAAAGCCAAAGGACTCGAACACCATAGTCAGCTCACGCTCACGTTTGCCGAGCAAACGGGTACGCAGCATTTCTGCGAGCTCATGCACCGACATCTCAGAGGTATCAATGATCAGATCGGCTCTGGATTTCAATGGCTCCAGCAAATCACTTTCTTCATCTATCGCACTTTCCAGCGATAGGTTCTTACTTGAAAGCGGATGCAAGCGACGAGTGTCACTATATCGACGAATCAACGTGTTGCGATCGGCATCAAGGAACAGCAATTGTGGCGAAAAAGTGTCAGGCAGATTGGACATTGCTTGTTCAAAAATTTCCGGGTTTTCCGGCATGTTACGCACATCAATGCTGACTGCCGCAGAAATTTGGCGTTCTGCGAGAGTTTTGGCAAGATCAGGCAACAACACTACTGGCAGGTTATCTACACAGTAGAATCCCATATCTTCTAGTGCACGCAAGGCTACAGACTTCCCTGAACCAGAGCGGCCGCTGACAATCATCAGCACCATGTTATCACTCCCCCAACTTCTCTTGCTGTGACACATTTGGTACCGCAGCCAGATTATTCACTTTCACTACCTTGTTCTGTGTCGGTAATGATCTGATAAAGTTCTTCATCACTCTGTGCAGAACGCAGGCGTCGGCAAATTGTTTTGTCCGCCAGACGTTTTGCTACCAGAGATAAAGTATGTAAGTGCGTTTTTGTTTGATCCGCAGGGACAAGCAGCGCAAACATCAGGTCAACTGGCTGATTATCGATGGCGTCAAAGGCGATAGGGGTTTCCAGTTTAATAAAGACCCCAACGGCACGAGTCGTATCTTCTTCCAGTTTCCCATGGGGAATGGCGATACCATTACCGATACCAGTACTGCCCATGCGTTCACGCGTCAACACGGCTTCAAACACCACTTGTGATGGTAAGCCGAGCTGTTTTGCCGCCAGTTCACTGATGATTTCCAGTGCACGTTTTTTACTCTGGCAATGTACATTGGTACGGGTACATTCTTTGTTCAGGACATTACTAAGCTGTAGAGCAGAATCGTTGTTCATCATAAGTTCACCTAAGCACCCTGTTATGCTAACGGCCCGCTACTCCACGCAACGAGCCGTCTTTACCCTTCATACTTCAAGTTGCATGTGCATTGGCTTTCCTCGCTCACCCCAATCACTTACCAGAGTAAGCTCTTGGGGATTCACAGTGTAGCCGCCTTCCTGCAACTCGAATTATTTTGGGTAACTGCTTAAACAGTTGCCCGGATTATCAGTGTTGTTTTAGTTTATCTTTATGTTTGGTTAACTGGCGTGCCAGTTTATCAATCAGACCATCAATCGCCGCATACATATCCTGGCCTTCCGCACTGGCATGAATCTCACCACCATTTATATGCAGTGTTGCATCGGCAATATGCGTGACTTTTTCCACTTTTAACACAATATAGACTTGGTTAATTCTTTCGAAGTACTGCTCCAGTTTGGCAAACTTCGTACTCACAAAATCGCGTAGTGCGTCAGTGATTTCGACGTTATGTCCTGTAATGTTGAGCTGCATAGTGTCTTCCTTATCGGTTAAGTCAAACCAGCTGCTTACGTTGGTTCGACGGTGGTATAGATAAAGACTCGCGGTACTTCGCAACGGTGCGGCGTGCCACCATGATCCCCTGATCGGATAGCATAGTCGTTAACTTGCTATCACTCAGTGGTTTCGCAGGGTTTTCCGCAGCAATTAATTTCTTCACCAATGCACGAATTGCCGTCGAGGAGGCTTCACCTCCACCTTCGGTATTAACATGGCTTGAGAAGAAATACTTCAATTCAAAAATGCCGCGTGGGCTGTGCAGATATTTCTGCGTGGTCACACGGGAAATGGTCGACTCATGCATTTCGACCACTTGGGCGATATCAGCAAGAACCATCGGTTTCATGTGTTCTTCGCCATGTTCAAAAAAACCCTGCTGTTGTTCTACTATGCAGCGGCTAACGCGCAGCAGCGTGTCATTCCGGCTTTCCAGACTCTTAATCAGCCATTTTGCTTCTTGCAGGTTAGTACGAATAAATTGCGAGTCGCTGTCGTTGCGGGCGTTGGTACCCATCGCAGCATACTGTTGGTTTATTTTCAGGCGTGGAATGCTGTCGGCATTCAGTTCTACCGTCCAGCGGCCCAGTACTTTTTTCACCAGAACATCTGGGATGACATATTCCGGTTCACCTGTCTGAATGGATTGCCCGGGACGTGGGTCAAGAGACTGAATCAGGCACATTGCTTCTTTCAGCACTTCTTCTTTCAGACGAGTGACGCGCATCAGGCTGCGGAAGTCATGGTTAGCGAGCAAATCCAGGTGATCGCTGACAATTAAGTGGGCTTCTGTTAGCCATGGTGTTTCGCGGGCGAATTGTGAAAGCTGTATCAGCAGGCAATCGCGCAGATCGCGTGCCGCGACACCAACGGGATCGAAACGTTGTACGCGTTTGAGTACCGCTTCCACTTCGTCGAGGGTGATTTCATCATCGCCCATGCTTTCCAGAATTTCTTCCAGGGAAACGGTGAGGTAACCCATTTCGTCAACGGCATCGACTATAGAGGTAGCTATCGCCGTGTCGGTTTCTGAAAAAGGTGTGAGGTCGACCTGCCACATTAAATAATCTTGCAGTGTCTGTGTCGTTTCACCCTGATAAACCGGCAATTCATCGTCGATGTAATCTGTTCCCGTTCCTGATGGTGTACCGGCGGTGTAAATTTCATCCCAGCTGGTATCCAACGGCAACTCGTCTGGCATCTCTTTTTGTTCAAGTGCCTCACGAGTATCTAACGCTTCATTCTCTCGAACTTCCTGAGTCTCAATTTCTTCATGCAGATCGGTTTGCTCAAGCAGTGGGTTACTTTCCAGTGCTTGCTGAAGTTCTTGCTGTAGCTCTAACGTCGACAGTTGCAGCAGACGTATCGCCTGTTGTAGCTGGGGAGTCATAGCAAGTTGTTGGCTAAGCCGTAATTGCAAACCTTGCTTCATATTCAGAGCGAGCTTCCTCAGGTAAATACTCGTCATAATTCGAATGGCAAGGGCATTGGCTGCACTCCCTCACCCCAGTCATTTGCTCAAGTAAGCTCCCGGAGATTCAGCCCCTTGCCGCCTACTTGCTACTCGAATTATTTAGAGTATTGATAAATATATTTCCTACCCTATCAGAGTCTGAACTCTTCGCCCAGATACACGCGCTTAACATGCTCGTCTTCGAGGATTTCAGCAGGTGTGCCATGGGCGATTAAATGGCCCTGGCTTACGATGTAGGCACGTTCACAAACTGCCAGCGTTTCACGTACGTTATGGTCAGTAATCAACACCCCGAGCCCGCTGTCGCGTAGGTGCTCAATTATTCGCTTGATGTCGATGACAGATATTGGGTCAACACCTGCAAAAGGTTCATCCAGAAGAATAAATTTTGGATTTGCAGCTAATGCGCGGGCAATTTCGACACGACGACGTTCACCACCAGACAATGACTGCCCGAGGTTATTGCGCAAATGTTCTATATGGAACTCTTCCATCAACTCATTGGCGCGGTCTACACGTTGTTCATCGGAAAGGTCGTCACGGATTTGCAGCACTGCCATTAAGTTATCGAACACACTTAACCGGCGGAAAATAGACGCTTCCTGCGGTAAATATCCGATACCTCGACGAGCACGAGCATGAAGCGGTAGAAGGCTGATGTCTTCATCATCAATAATGATGTTGCCTGCATCACGCGAAACAATGCCAACTACCATGTAAAAGGTTGTGGTTTTGCCTGCACCGTTCGGGCCAAGTAATCCCACAATTTCACCCGACTTAACAGCCAGGCTGACATCTTCAACAACGCGGCGGCCTTTGTAGGCTTTGGCGAGATTTTTTGCAATTAAAGTAGCCATAACGAATTAGTTACTCTTTTTCTGCGCAGGGGCTGTTGCCGGAGCCTGGCCGTCTTTTTTCTGCAACTGAGAAGGGACCAGAACGGTCGTGACGCGTTTACCTTTTTCGCTAAAGGCCTGCATCTTTTGTTCTTTAACCAGGTAAGTAATTTTGTCGCCTTTGATATTGCTATCTAATTGTTCCAGATAGGCATTACCCGTCAGCACGACGAAATCATTTTGCAGCTCATAATGCATGGTAGACGCGTGGCCTTTCACTGGCTTACCGCTATCCTGCATTTGATAGAAAGTGGATGGGTTACCAAAGCCATCAATGATTTCTTTACCTTCCTCACCGCCAGGACGAGTCACAACCACTTTATCGGCGTTAATTTTGATACTGCCTTGCGTCATGATCACATTGCCAGTGAAGGTGACGACGTTGCCTTGCATATCCAGCGACTGTTGGTCAGATTCAATGTGAATCGGCTGATCGGTATCACCGGTCAGCGCAAATGCCGAAAAACTGGCGGCTAAAAGCGTACTGGTTAGTACTAACTTAAGGCTGAGTTTGTTTATTTTGGATTTCATAGGATGTTCTAACCTTTTCAATCAGCTCGGCATTTTTGCTGCGTAAGTTTCCACGCATTTTGTGGCCGGTAGAGTTAAAGCTGGTTCCATACAAGGTTACCTGGTCATCGGAGGAAACATCCTGAGTGACTAAATTAACCTGCGCATTGTCCGTGGTAATTTTGCGTAGCTGAGAATCTGGTGTTAGAGCGGTCAGCACCACATTCCCATATAAATACAGCATCCGATCATTAGTCAGTTTGGCGCGATCTGCCCGTAATGACCAGGTGGCAACTTTGTTTTCGTCATACTGCGTCATCACTGGATTGGTGAACCACGAAATGGCGGTATCGGAAAAATATTCAACGTGTTCCGAAACCAGCCGATAATTCAGAGCCCCTTCAGGACTGTAGGCGAGGGTCGTGGAATGTTCACTTTTATAGGTTGGCTCGTTGCTACTCACCGTCTGTTGAACAACATTATCTTTATCGACCAGATTTACGCCAATCAATATCAATGCCAGCAATGAAAGCAGGATGATAACCCAACGTCTGGTATTACTCATATAGATAGCCCTTTGGCCTCATCAAGCTTTCCTTGTGCCATTAACAGTAGATCACAGACTTCGCGAACCGCCCCACGCCCGCCAGCAATACGTGTTACGTAATCGGCACGAGGAAGAAGCAATGGATGAGCATCGCAAACCGCAACGCTCAAACCCACTTTAGCCATAACCGGCCAGTCGATTAAGTCATCACCAACATAAGCGACGTGTTCCGCAGGAATAGCGAGCTTATCTAATAGATCCTGAAAAGCTACAAGCTTGTCAGATTGCCCTTGATAAAGATGAGTAATTCCCAGCGTTTCACATCGGTCTTCAAGAAGCTTTGCTTTGCGGCCAGTAATAATCGCGACTTCAATATCAGAAGTCAGCGCGCAACGAATCCCATAGCCGTCACGTACGTTGAATGCTTTCAGCTCTTCGCCGCTATTACCCATGTAAATCAGGCCATCAGACATCACACCGTCAACATCTAAAATGAGCAGACGCACGTTTGCTGCCCGCTCCATCACGCGCGTGCTTACCGGGCCATAACAGGTGGCAAGTGACGCTTCATGGTTACTCATTAAGGCTAATCCTTTGTTAAACCACGCCTGCGCGCAGCATGTCATGCATATGTACCACACCGAGTAGTTGGTCGCCATCAGCAACCAATACCGAAGTAATGTGGCGAGACTGCATTAAATTGAGAGCATCCACCGCCAGTAGTGACGGACGAACTCGAATTCCACCTGGCGTCATAACATCTGCGATATTCAGAGAGTGGAGGTCAACGCCCATATCAAAGACGCGGCGTAAATCGCCATCCGTGAAGATCCCTTCGATTTTCATCAAAGAGTCACAGATTACGGTCATTCCCATATTTTTACGTGTAATTTCCAGTAATGCATCGCGTAACGACGCCTCTTTACTGACATGAGGGATCTCATCACCGCTATGCATAATATCGCTGACGCGTAGTAACAGTTTACGACCCAATGCGCCGCCTGGGTGAGAAAGCGCAAAATCTTCTGCAGTAAAGCCGCGAGCTTTTAGCAGCGCAACGGCAAGGGCGTCACCCATAACCAATGTTGCTGTGGTACTGGAGGTTGGAGCCAGTCCAAGTGGACAGGCCTCTTGCGGCACTTTGACACACAAATGGACATCTGCCGCTTTACCCATGGAGCTTTCCGGGCGACTGGTGATGCAAATGAGCGGGACCTGCAAGCGTTTGAGAACCGGAATCAGTGCCAGAATTTCGTTTGACTCACCGGAGTTTGAAATCGCGATAACAATATCTTTTGCGCTTACCATCCCGAGATCGCCGTGGCTTGCTTCACCAGGATGAACGAAGAATGAAGGTGTACCGGTGCTGGCAAATGTCGCCGCCATCTTCTTACCGATGTGACCAGACTTACCCATGCCCATAACGACAACTTTACCCTGGCAATAAAACATTTTTTCACAGGCGGCAGAAAAGTCTGTGTTGATGTATTGCTCGAGTTGATCCAGGCCTTCACGTTCGATCTTCAGGACTTCTTTGCCTGCTTGCTGAAAGTCAAAACCCGGTTGTAAATCTATCTGTGACATAATTTCCGTTCCGTTTTATCCAACGACCGGTGATGCAACAAACCAAAGCACCACAATCCATACGAAGAAGCTACATGTTAACAGAGCGCCAGTCGTCTTGCCGATAGAACGAGGCTTACGCCAGCAAAGTACGGCGAAAATGGCACTGACTAGCAACATCATCCAATAGTCTCGTGCAAAGGCAAAAGGGTTGATTTCACCTGGTGCGATTAATGCAGGAATACCCAGTACCAGAGCTATATTGAATATATTCGAACCAATGATATTACCAATCGCAATATCATCTTCACCTTTACGTGCACCTGCTATGGTTGTTGCAAGTTCAGGCAGGCTAGTACCTACCGAAATAATCGTCAGGCCAATCACTAACTCGCTGACGCCAAAATAGTGCGCTAGCACGCTGGCGTTATCGATAACCATACGTGTGGCCATCGGCATAATAATTAGGGCAACGGCGAGCCATAAAAATGCGACAGGACGACTCCCTTCTCGAGGAAGTTCTTCCAACTGCTCACGCGTCAGATTGTCGGTACCTTCATTTCCAGCAAGGCGCGCTATTTTAATAGTAAACAGTAGATACGCCACCGCTACAGCAATCAAAATCACACCATCAACAACGCTTAACTGGTTGTCAAAAAGCAGCCAGCCAATAATGGCGCTGACAACTAACATTAGGGGCAATTCACGCCGTAGAATATCGGAATTCACGGTAAATGGATGCAAAAGCGCCGCTAAACCAAGAATAAGCAAAATATTGGTGATATTTGAGCCTAAAGCTGTCCCTACCGCTAAATCCAACTGGCCATGCAGAGCTGCCGAACTGGCGACGAGGAGTTCTGGTAACGAAGTGCCGATGCTCACTACGGTCAAACCAATCAGCAGGGGGGGAACCCCAAAACTGCGGCAAAGGATTGATGCGGCAAACACCAGGCGATCGGCGCCATAGACGACCAAAAGCAAACCAATAATTAACAGAGCTGTAGCAAACAGCATGCAAAATCCTTAATTCAGGTATAATCGCCGGTCTTGTGCTGTGGAAGTATCGGCAGAGCATACAGATCTGTAGGGCCGGGCAAGATTCTTAATTCTGACTTTATGTGGCAGAAAAGTAAAACAAATGCCAGTTTTCGCTAATCAGGACGCGTAATATTCTGTAAGGATATTGGTTGGAACTGAGTTTCCAAATAATGCTTCGTCCGTGAACTTGATAAAAAAGGAAAGACGATGAGCCAGACACAGACGAATCTGGTCGAAATTCGCGGTGTAAGTTTTACTCGCGGTAGTCGGCGCATCTTTGACAATATTTCACTGAACGTGCCACAGGGTAAAATTACCGCCATAATGGGGCCTTCAGGTATTGGTAAGACCACTTTATTGCGGTTGATCGGTGGTCAAATTCAACCCGACAGCGGTGAAATCCTGTTTGACGGTGAAAACGTGCCGGCCATGTCGCGTACGCGTTTATACAATGTTCGTAAACGTATGAGCATGCTGTTCCAGTCTGGCGCGCTGTTTACCGACCTGAATGTCTTTGAAAATGTGGCGTATCCACTGCGTGAGCACCGCCGCTTGCCGGAAGAGCTGCTGCACAGCACCGTGATGATGAAGCTTGAAGCCGTGGGATTACGCGGTGCCGCTAAACTGATGCCTAACGAACTCTCAGGCGGCATGGCCCGACGTGCAGCGCTCGCTCGCGCCATCGCACTCGAACCCGATTTGATCATGTTTGATGAGCCATTTGTTGGCCAGGATCCTATTACTATGGGGGTGTTGGTCAAACTAATTTCGGAATTGAATAGCGCCCTGGGAGTGACCTGCATTGTGGTCTCTCATGACGTTCCTGAAGTGCTGAGTATTGCCGATTACGCCTATATTGCAGCGGATCAGCACATTGTGGCTGAAGGTACCCCTGCGGCCCTGCGTGAAAATTGCGACCCGCGAGTGCGTCAGTTCCTCGATGGTATTGCTGATGGGCCAGTACCGTTCCGCTATCCGGCGATGGATTATCGGAATGACTTATTATCAAAAACAGGGAGTTAAGTTGCTCATGTTCTTTAATGCACTGGCATCATTCGGGCGGCGGGGATTGAAAACCTGCGCGTCATTTGGCCGGGCTGGAATAATGCTTTTCAATGCGCTGGTGGGGAAGCCGGAATTCCGCAAACACGCGCCTTTGCTTGTTCGCCAACTGTATAATGTCGGCGTGTTGTCGCTGATCATCATCATTGTTTCCGGCTTGTTTATCGGCATGGTGCTTGGTCTGCAGGGCTACCTGGTTCTGACGACTTACACTGCGGAATCAAGCCTCGGTATGTTGGTTGCTTTGTCATTACTACGAGAACTTGGCCCAGTAGTCGCTGCACTGCTGTTCGCTGGTCGTGCCGGTTCAGCCCTGACAGCCGAAATCGGCTTAATGAAGGCAACAGAACAACTCTCCAGTATGGAAATGATGGCAGTTGATCCTTTACGCCGAGTTGTTTCACCTCGTTTTTGGGCCGGTGTGATTTCATTACCATTGCTGACACTTATTTTTGTCGCGGTTGGTATTTGGGGCGGGGCATTGGTGGGTGTGAACTGGAAGGGAATCGATGCTGGCTTCTTCTGGTCTGCAATGCAAAACGCCGTCAACTGGCGTACTGATTTGGTTTACTGTGTCATCAAAAGTGTGGTGTTTGCGATAACAGTGACCTGGATTGCATTATTCAATGGCTACGATGCTATTCCGACGTCCGCAGGGATTAGTCGGGCAACAACACGAACCGTTGTGCATGCTTCATTGGCTGTTTTAGGTCTGGATTTTGTGCTCACAGCACTGATGTTTGGGAATTAAGGTCATGCAAACTAAGAAATTTGAAACTGGGGTTGGCGCTTTTTTAATCATTGCGTTGGCCGCCATCGTATTCTTGTGTCTGAAAGTGGCGAATGTCACTTCGTTGCGCAATGATCCAACTTACCGGGTTTATGCGACTTTTGATAACATCGGCAGTCTGAAAACAGGCTCCCCACTGCGCCTTGGTGGTGTGGTGATTGGACGTGTTGACGATATTGCTCTGGATCCGAAAACTTACTTACCTCGTGTTACCCTGGATATCGAAAAACGCTATGACCGTATTCCAGATACTAGTTCACTGGCCATCCGCACTTCAGGTTTGCTGGGTGAGCAATATCTGGCGTTGAACCTCGGTTTTGATGATCCAGAACTCGGCTCATCTATCCTTAAAGAAGGCGGGACGATTCAGGACACGAAATCAGCTCTGGTGCTGGAGGACCTGATTGGCCAATTCCTGTATAGGAGCGGAAATGGTGATGATCAGAAATCAGGAGATTCCCCATCGCAGGATTCAGAGAATAATAGTGCCGCGCCACAGCCTGGCACCACGCACTAATCTAAGAGGAAAAGTGTTATGTTCAAACGACTTATTATGATTGCTATGCTGGTCATTGCACCGCTGGCTAATGCTGCGGACCAAAGTAATCCCTACAAGCAGATGGGCGAAGCCGCGCAAAAGACTTTTGATCGCCTTAAAAATGAGCAGCCTCAAATTCGCCAAAAACCTGACTACTTGCGTGAAATCGTAGGTCAGGAACTGCTACCTTATGTGCAAGTTAAATACGCCGGGGCTCTGGTGCTGGGTCGTTATTATAAAGATGCGACACCTGCGCAGCGTGATGCCTACTTCAAAGCATTTGAAGAGTACCTGAAACAAGCTTACGGGCAGGCTCTTGCTATGTATAACGGGCAGTCCTACCAAATTGCCCCTGAGCAGCCGCTGGGTGATGCAACTATTGTTGCGATTCGCGTAAGCATTATCGATCCAAACGGTCGTCCGCCGGTACGTCTTGATTTCCAGTGGCGTAAAAACAGCCAGACCGGTAACTGGCAGGCATACGACATGATTGCTGAAGGTGTAAGCATGATCACCACTAAGCAAAATGAGTGGAGCGATATACTGCGTACCAAAGGTATCGAGGGTCTGACGGCGCAACTGCAAACTATCTCTCGCATGCCAATTACACTGGAAGCCAAAAAGTAATGGCGGGTGAGCTGAACTGGCAGCGTGAAGCAGCAACCTTACACCTTGTGGGTGAGCTGGACAGCGACACAGTGGGGTCTTTATGGCGCCAGCGTGAGCAAATCATGGCAGGTATCAAGGTGTTTAACCTTTCAGGTTTATCGCGGGTTGATACCTCAGGTTTAGCGCTGCTGATTCATCTTGTGGCTTTCGCCAGACGACAAAACGTTGAAGTGGAGCTCCACGGGGCCAGTGATAACTTACAGACTCTGACAAAACTTTATAACCTACCAGAAGACATCCTTCCTGCTTTTGCAGGCTAGTGTTTTCATAGCGTTACTATCATTGCCCTTGATCTATTTAGATCAGGGGCTTTTTGCTTATTTAAGCTAGCGCCACTTTCCTCTAAGATGTGTGGCTTGTTTCATTAATCGACGAATTATATCCCATGGAAAATCATGAAATCCAGACAGTGCTGATGAACGCACTGCCCCTACAGGAAGTCCACGTCTCAGGCGATGGCAGCCATTTTCAGGTGATTGCGGTGGGTGAGTTATTCGCCGAATTAAGTCGCGTGAAGAAGCAACAGACTGTTTATGCGCCACTGATGGAGCTGATTGCTGATAACCGCATTCATGCGGTGTCCATCAAGACTTACACTCCACAAGAGTGGGATCGCGATCGTAAACTTAATGGTTTTTGAGCAATTCGCCACGGCGGGTTGTAACGACTTGAATTTAAAAGAGAGCAGTTGTAATGGATAAATTTCGTGTTCAGGGGCCAACCCGACTGAGTGGTGAAGTGACGATCTCCGGGGCGAAGAATGCTGCCCTGCCGATCCTTTTTGCTGCCTTGTTGGCTGAAGAGCCAGTTGAGATTCAGAACGTTCCAAAACTGAAAGACATTGATACTACCATGAAGCTTTTAAGCCAACTGGGTACTAAGGTCGAACGTAATGGTTCTGTGTGGATCGATGCCAGCGACGTTAACATTTTCTGTGCGCCGTATGATTTGGTGAAAACCATGCGTGCTTCTATCTGGGCACTGGGACCATTGGTTGCACGTTTTGGCCAGGGTCAGGTTTCTTTGCCTGGCGGTTGCGCAATTGGCGCACGTCCAGTGGATCTGCATATTACAGGTCTTGAGCAACTGGGTGCGGAGATCAAACTGGAAGAAGGCTACGTTAAAGCTTCTGTACAGGGCCGTCTGAAAGGCGCGCACATCGTGATGGACAAAGTAAGCGTTGGCGCTACTGTCACCATCATGAGTGCTGCAACGCTTGCCGAAGGCACCACCATCATTGAAAACGCAGCCCGTGAGCCGGAAATCGTTGATACAGCGAACTTCCTGAATACCTTGGGTGCAAAAATTACTGGCGCAGGCAGCGATCGCATCACTATTGAAGGCGTTGAGCGTCTGGGTGGCGGCGTTTACCGTGTATTACCTGACCGTATCGAAACGGGTACTTTCCTGGTTGCAGCGGCGATTTCAGGTGGCAAAATTGTTTGCCGGAATGCTCAACCAGACACGCTTGATGCCGTGCTGGCGAAACTGCGTGAAGCAGGTGCAGATATCGAAGTGGGTGCCGACTGGGTGAGCCTGGATATGCACGGCAAGCGTCCTAAAGGTGTCACAGTACGTACTGCTCCACACCCTGGTTTCCCGACTGATATGCAAGCACAGTTCACTTTGTTGAACCTGGTTGCTGAAGGCACGGGCGTTATCACCGAAACCATTTTTGAAAACCGATTCATGCACGTCCCTGAACTGATTCGTATGGGCGCACATGCAGAGATTGAAAGTAATACAGTGATTTGTCACGGCGTTGAAAAACTGTCTGGTGCGCAAGTGATGGCTACCGACCTGCGTGCATCGGCAAGCCTGGTGCTGGCAGGTTGTATTGCTGAAGGGACCACTGTAGTTGACCGTATTTACCACATTGATCGTGGCTACGAGCGCATTGAAGATAAACTTCAGGCGTTGGGTGCGCAGATTGAGCGTGTGAAAGGTAGTGGCGGCGAATAATTTCCGTTGTTAAAAGAGAAAACCGGGCATGCCCGGTTTTTTTTTATCGCTTACGTATCAGTTTCGCGCGATTTATAAACTGATTTGTTTGTGGATCATAGTAGCGAGAGGGCCAAATCATCCACGGCGAAATATCCAGTGCCTGCGCAATAATCAATTCACCTTTTGGCCACGGACGTGACAACGCGTTAGCTAGAGTCGATGAACTCAGTCCCGCTTTTCGTGATTCCGCCGCCAGCGATGTTCCCCGTTTATGTAGCCCTGCGATGATATCTGCTGGGTGCCAGTCAGAATTTTTACTTTCCATGTTTCTCCCTGTAATCGCTTCATTTTACCGGTTTAATCATGAGAAGTTATAGCATGATGATAATTCAAAAGATTCCAATAATTGCGTGAAAAACTAAATCTGTGTCAATCCACACAAAGTGAATGAAAATCAATGAAAACAGTATAGTGTGGAGAGAGTGGAAGAAAGATGGGAAGTGTTTATTGGAAACTTAGCGCGCCTTTTGATGGCGCGCTAAAGAGTTTAGCGGTCGCGCTGAACAGCCATGTGAGCCAAGGCAATTAACGCCTGCTTGTGTTCGCTTTCTGGCAAAATAGCCAAGGCAGTAATCGCTTTGTCAGCTTCCTGTTCTGCTCGTAATTGAGTCCATTCCAGGGAGCCGCAGTCGGCCATCGCATCCAGAACCGGTTGCAGCAAATGACGTCCGTTACCTTGTTCAATGGCTTCACGAATCATTTTTTCTTGCTCCGCAGTGCCGTTACGCATTGCGTGCAGGAGCGGGAGGGTAGGCTTGCCTTCGTTAAGGTCATCACCGACATTTTTGCCCAAAGTTTGCCCATCAGCGCTGTAATCCAGCAGGTCATCAATGAGTTGGAATGCGGTGCCCAGATAGCGACCATAATCCTGTAATGCTTTCTCTTGCTCTTCAGAAGCATCGGCCAAAATACCGGAACATTGCGCGGCAGCTTCAAACA
This sequence comes from Buttiauxella sp., assembly GCA_035271785.1. Classification (GTDB taxonomy): domain Bacteria; phylum Pseudomonadota; class Gammaproteobacteria; order Enterobacterales; family Enterobacteriaceae; genus Buttiauxella. The sequence continues at coordinate 11,762 of DATERH010000002.1, read as the reverse complement.
AACGTGCTGTTTTGCTGTAGATTACCCGCATGTAACTTTCTTCGGTGATATCCGGGTCATTACAGTTCATCAATTGCAGAACTTCACCTTCGGCGATGACGTTTACCGCTTCCGACATGACCTCAAGTACCTTGAGCGAGCCGAGTTGCGTCATCATCTGGAAGGCGCGTGTATAAATAAAATCACCGACGAGAACACTGGCTGCATTGCCGAACGCTGCGTTGGCTGTGGCCTTCCCACGGCGCATATCCGACTCATCTACTACGTCATCATGTAATAACGTCGCCGTATGAATAAACTCGATGAGCGCTGCAATACTGACATGCGCATTGCCCTGATAACCGAGCGTACGAGCAGCAAGTACAGCAATCATTGGGCGGATACGCTTACCACCGCCACTGACGATGTAATACCCTAACTGATTGATCAATTGGACATCTGAATTCAACTGTTCAAGGATGACCGCATTGACACCCGCCATATCTTGCGCGGTTAACTCATTAATTTTTTCTAAATTCATCGCAAAATTCTGGCATAAAGTCCTGTTTACCACATGTCTATACGAAATCACGTGAGGGTAGAGGAGTAATAATGTAGTACAGATTGTACTGAAAAAACGAGGCAGATAAACGGCTGGTGTGATGTTGCGTTTTTTTTCTACTCTGTTTCATGACAGGGCTTGTCAAAGGCTCTCGTTTTGCGTAATATTCGCGCCCTATTGTGAATATTTATAGCGCCACCTGAAACATACGTAGGGTGCGTGCGGAAAGCGGAGTTTTATATGTACGCGGTTTTCCAAAGTGGTGGTAAACAACACCGAGTCAGCGAAGGTCAAACCATTCGCCTGGAAAAGCTGGACATCGCAACTGGCGAAGCAGTTGAGTTCGCAGAAGTTCTGATGATCGCTAATGGTGAAGAAATCAAAATCGGCGTTCCTTTCGTCGATGGCGGCGTAATCAAAGCTGAAGTTGTTGCTCATGGTCGTGGCGAGAAAGTTAAAATCGTTAAGTTTCGTCGTCGTAAACACTACCGTAAGCAGCAGGGTCATCGTCAGTGGTTCACTGATGTGAAAATCACTGGCATCAGCGCTTAATACAGGGGAGCATATTAAATGGCACATAAAAAGGCTGGCGGCTCTACTCGTAACGGTCGCGATTCCGAAGCTAAACGTCTGGGCGTAAAACGTTTCGGCGGTGAAGCAGTTCTGGCAGGCAGCATTATCGTTCGTCAACGTGGTACAAAATTCCACGCTGGTACTAACGTAGGTTGCGGCAAAGATCATACTCTGTTCGCTTTGACTGACGGTAAAGTTAAGTTCGAAGTTAAAGGTCCGAAAAACCGTAAGTTCATCAGCATCGTTGCTGAATAAGTTTTTCGCGTCCCGGTAACGGATAGAAGCCCCGCAACACGTTGCGGGGCTTTTTACATTCTGCGACCGGTAAATTAGGTAGTCGCAGGGATTTAGTAATGAAACAGCAGGCAGGCATTGGCATTCTGTTGGCGCTTACTACAGCAATTTGCTGGGGAGCACTGCCAATAGCGATGAAACAAGTGCTGACGGTAATGGAACCGCCTACGGTGGTCTTTTATCGCTTTCTGATGGCAAGCTTAGGACTCGGTAGTATTCTCGCGATACGTGGAAAATTACCGTCTTTACGCCTGTTCCGAAAACCACGTTGGTTGGCTTTGCTCGCTATTGCTACCGGTGGATTGTTCGGAAACTTTTTGCTGTTTAGTTCATCGTTGCAGTACCTGAGTCCAACGGCATCTCAGGTAATTGGCCAGCTTTCCCCTGTGGGAATGATGGTGGCAAGTGTGGTTGTGCTCAAAGAGAAGATGCGCGGCACACAAGTCATCGGAGCCATAATGTTACTTTGCGGGTTGGTGTTGTTCTTTAACACCAGCCTGATAGAAATTTTCACCCGCCTGACAGATTACACCCTTGGGGTGATATTTGGTGTTCTGGCGGCGATAGTGTGGGTCACCTATGGTGTGGCGCAGAAGGTATTATTACGCCGCCTGGCCTCGCAACAGATCCTCTTTTTGCTGTACACTTTATGTACTCTTGCGCTTTTGCCGCTGGCTCAGTTGGATAAAGTCTTCCAACTCAGTCAATGGCAACTGGCGTGTTTAGTTTTCTGTGGCCTGAATACACTGGTTGGGTATGGGGCACTGGCAGAAGCCATGGCACGGTGGCAGGCGGCACAGGTTAGCGCCATTATTACGCTGACCCCGCTGTTTACTTTGCTATTTTCAGATTTATTAGCGTTAGCCTGGCCCGATTTCTTCGCTATGCCGTTACTTAACCTTGTGGGTTATACCGGCGCGTTCATCGTGGTTGCAGGTGCAATGTATTCAGCCATTGGTCACCGTCTTTGGGGACGTTGGCGCAAAACCGAAGCTGTTCTTCCAGTACAACGTTCGGGCGAATGATTTACGGAGAAGTGAAATGAAGTTTGTTGATGAAGCAACGATCCTGGTCGTAGCAGGTGATGGCGGTAACGGCTGCGTTAGCTTCCGTCGTGAAAAATATATTCCCAGAGGTGGCCCGGACGGTGGTGATGGTGGTGATGGTGGTGATGTCTGGCTTGAAGCCGATGAAAACCTCAACACATTGATCGATTATCGCTTCGAGAAATCTTTCCGCGCTGAACGTGGTCAAAATGGTCAGAGCCGTGACTGCACCGGTAAACGTGGTAAAGACAGCAGTGTTAAAGTGCCTGTAGGGACGCGTGTTATCGATCAGGGTACTGGCGAAACCATGGGTGATATGACCCAGCATGGCCAGAGGCTGATGGTGGCTAAGGGCGGTTGGCACGGTCTGGGTAACACCCGTTTCAAATCATCTGTAAACCGTACACCGCGTCAAAAGACCATGGGTACGCCAGGTGAGAAACGTGATATCCAGCTTGAGCTACTGCTGTTGGCTGACGTGGGCATGCTTGGTTTACCGAATGCGGGTAAATCTACGTTTATTCGCTCTGTATCAGCGGCAAAACCAAAAGTTGCGGACTATCCGTTTACCACCTTGATTCCAAGCCTTGGCGTTGTTCGTATGGATAACGAGAAGAGCTTTGTGGTTGCTGATATCCCAGGGTTGATTGAAGGTGCCGCTGAAGGCGCAGGTCTCGGTATCCGCTTCCTGAAGCACCTGGAGCGTTGTCGTGTGCTGTTGCACCTTATCGATATCGCGCCAATTGATGAATCAGATCCGGTTGAAAATGGCCGAGTCATCATTGGTGAGTTGGAAAAATACAGCGAGAAACTTGCTGAGAAGCCACGCTGGTTGGTCTTCAACAAATGCGATTTGATGAGCAAAGAAGATGCCGAAGCGCGTGCCAAAGAAATCGCGACCGCAATGGGCTGGGAAGAGAAGTACTATCTGATCTCTGCGGTTAATCGCGAAGGCGTGAATGCTCTGTGCTGGGATGTAATGGACTTTATCATTGCTAACCCGAAAGTTGCCGAGCTTCAGCCTGTGGCACCTGAGAAAGTCGAGTTTATGTGGGATGATTATCATCAGCAGCAACTCGATGCGGTGGAAGCCGAAGAAGACGAAGATTGGGATGACGACTGGGATGAAGATGACGACGAAGGTGTCGAAATCATCTATCAGAAATAAAACGTTATCTTATGAAAGGCCGGAAATTTCCGGCCTTTTTTATTTCTGTTTTATTGGCTTAGCGACGGGATCCAGCAGCTTGCTTGAAGACCAACACCATCAGTACCGTTATCTAATGTTAGATTGCCATGATGAAGTTGGACGATTCGTTGAACAATATTCAGCCCTAGCCCACTCCCACCATAACGTTCATCCATTCGACGGAAGGGATCGGTAATTGTTTGGCGATATTTTTCGTCAATACCAGGCCCCTGGTCTGACACCGATAGTTTCGCTCCGTTGTCCTGGGCGGCTAATGATACCTGGATGGTACTATCAGTTGGACTATAGCGAGATGCATTTTCCATCAAGTTACGCAACATCAGGCGGAGCAACACAGCATCGCCTTGAACGATATTTTGGCTTTCTTGTGGCCAGATAATAGTCTGCTGGCGCAAGGCCACTATTTCTTCCATTTCCATCTTGAGTGGCAAAATAATGTCACGATACCAGTTAAGTGTATCGTAATGACCACTTGCCAGCGCTTGTCCAGCGCGTGAGAGCATCAGCAATTGTTCAATGATATGCATCAGTTGATCGATACGATTCAACAGCATGGGAGCCTGCTGAACGCCTGAATTTGCCATTAACTCGAGGTGTAGCCGAATCCCTGCAAGAGGTGTTCGTAGTTCATGTGCGGCGTCTGCGGTAAATAAGCGTTCTTGCTGAATAGTATGGTTCAGTCGCGCCAAGAGTTGGTTCAGTGAGTTGGTCACGGCCACCACCTCTTCCATATCTGAATATATAGACAGCGGTGACAGGTTGTCAGCAGACCGATTAGCAAGGCTTGTGCGTAGGCGATTCAAAGGACGGGTAATCCAGGTGATCGCCCAGAATGAGAAGAACAGCGTGAAGCCGACCATCACCAGAGAAGGAACCAGTAATGATGCAATGGCTTCGCGGATCTCCTTCTCTACATGTTGATTTCGGGATTTAGCTGATAGTGTTTCGCTGACCAGAAAACTGATTTGCTCGCGGCTTTCATGCCACAACCAGATAACGCTAATCAACTGAAAAAACAAAAGAATAATTGCGAGGAGAACCATCAAACGCCGGCGCATGCTGTTCATACACGGCTGTCCAGTCGATAGCCCACGCCACGGACGGTTTTGATCCTGTCTTTGCCTAATTTACGTCTCAGGTTGTGGATATGTACTTCAAGCGTATTTGAACCAGGATCGTCCTGCCAGCTGTAGATATCCTGCTGCAAAGTTTCACGATGTACGGTCTGCCCGATACGCATCATCAAGCGTGTGAGTAATGCGAACTCTTTTGGGGTGATTTCGACAGGTTGATCTTGCAATATGACCTGCTGAGTTTGCAGGTTGAGCGTCAGATCATCATGCTGAAGAAGATTATCGCTGTGCCCTTGATAACGGCGGATCAGGGCCCGAGTGCGGGCTTGCAATTCGGCGAGAGCAAAGGGTTTGACCAGATAATCATCGGCTCCAGAATCCAGTCCATTGACCCTGTCTTCCAGCGCATCGCGAGCCGTCAGTATCAGCACTGGCGTGCTGATACTGCGACGTCGCCATTGTCTTAATAGTGTGGCACCATCTTTATCTGGCAGGCCAAGATCAAGAATGATCATGCCATATTCGCCGCTTTCGATCAGCGCATCTGCTTCAGCGGCTGTTGTTGCACAATCAAGAGCATAACCCTCGCCGCTCAGTGCAAGCACCAGGCCTTCCCGTAACAGTAAATCGTCTTCAACAATCAGCAGTTTCATAACTCAATTATTCTGGTAGATATCCTTATAGAGACGGCTTTCAAAGCGCACTAATGGGATACGGCGGTTACGTTGATCGGCAGGCTCTACAGCATAACCTGACAAATATTGCACAAAGGCCATTCTTTGACCGCTGGCAGTAGTAATAAATCCAGCAAGGTTATAAACACCTTGTAGTGAGCCGGTTTTTGCAGAAACTTTGCCATCAACACCGGCCTGATGAAGGCCTGCACGATATTGTAATGAGCCGTCATAACCCGCTAACGGTAACATTGAAATAAAGTTAAGCTCGCTGTCATTCTGGGCGATATATTGCAACACCTGCATCATGGTGGCGGGAGAGACGAGATTGTGACGCGACAATCCCGAACCATCGACCACGATGCTGTTACCTAAATCAACACCTGCTTTCTGTCGAAGGATTTGTCGAACGGCATCCGATCCGGAACGCCAGGTTCCCGGCACACCAAAACGGTTATGACCGATAGTTCGAAAAACGGTATCGGCAATCATGTTGTCCGATTTCTTAAGCATCACCTTTAACAAGTCGCGCAGTGGAGCCGATTGCTTACTGGCAATTATCGTTCCTGGGGTATTGGTTTGTGTTTGACGTAACAGTGTTCCGCTATAACTGATGCCTGCTTCTTTTAGCTCAGCTTTCAAAATCGCACCAGCATAACTTGCACCATCTTGTATTGCGAATGCCAGCGGTAGAGGGTCTGCTCGCTGTGTCATACAACCTGTTAGCGTAAAGCGATTTAAATCGCCTGGAACGACATCGAGCTCACAATATTGTGCATCCGGGGAACCTTTTGCCAGCGTGCGAACCTGGCTGAACATCATGACCGGGTAGTAAGAAGCGATCCGAATAAACGCTAAATCATCAGCTTTTGGTGCGCTGTAGAGTGAAATTGAGAAACAGTTTCGGTCGACAATGGCGGCGGCTGGCGGAGCACTAAAACACTGAGTCATATCATTCCATGGCCAACCCGGTGCTTCGTCATGGCTGGCGAAAACCGAGGTGTCGACCAGCACATTACCCTGAATTTGTTGCACTCCGGATTTTTTCAGGACTGCCACCATATTCCGAATATCCTGGCGTTTTAACGTTGGATCGCCACCAAATCGCGCAATAAGATCCCCTTGCAAGACGCCACTACTGACTTGAGCATGGCTTTCAAGGGTGGTGGTAAACCTGAAGTCTGGGCCTAATTGTAGGAGGGCCGCCAGAGCTGTGATGACTTTTTGAGTACTCGCAGGCAGCGCCATCTGTTGACTGTGATAGTCAATAGAAGGAGCGGATGCGCCTACTTTTTGCACCATCAAAGCCAGATTCGCACCAGCAGGTAATTGGGATGTATAGTCTTCTATGTTGGCAGCCTGGACGCTAAACACCACTGCACTGGTCAATCCAATGACAAATCTAAAAAATCGCATAATCTCGTGGTAACAACCTGAAAACGTGCCGTCATACTACGGTGCATTGTGGTGCAAAGTAAACGATGACCCTCAGTGAACTCCAGGGTAAAATACAGGTCAATTTGGAAACCGTTCCTGACCTGGTGCTTTGCGCCGGGTCAGTTTTATTTTGCTTAGAGCCAGGGGTTTGCTTTTTTTATGCAAACCAGGCCCTGGATTCAGAAGTGCCGCATGGCAGTTCTGAACAGGAAAGTTTTGAAGAGGTATAACAATGCAACCTATTCCGATGACCCTACGTGGCGCAGAAAGATTACGTGAAGAGCTGGATTTTCTGAAGTCTGTGCGCCGCCCAGAAATTATTGCCGCGATTGCTGATGCCCGCGAACACGGCGATTTAAAAGAAAACGCTGAATATCATGCTGCGCGTGAGCAACAGGGTTTTTGTGAAGGTCGTATCCAGGATATCGAAGCTAAGCTGTCCAATGCTCAGGTAATCGATATCACAAAGATGCCTAATAACGGCCGTGTCATTTTTGGCGCGAGCGTGACAGTTTTGAATCTGGATAACGACGAAGAGCAGACTTATCGCATTGTTGGCGATGATGAAGCTGATTTTAAACAGAATCTAATCTCTGTGAACTCACCCATCGCTCGTGGTCTTGTGGGTAAAGAGCAAGATGATGTTGTGGTGATCCGCACACCGGGTGGTGATGTAGAGTTCGAAATTGTAAAAGTGGAATATTTATAATATCTGCTACGCTTTTTTATAGCGTGGCGTATTGTAAAGAAAGGAAAAAGGCCGCATCGCGGCCTTTTATCAATTAACAGAGCGTGGCATTTTGCACACTCTCTGCTTATTTTGGCAGAGAAATCTTGCGCTCTTTAGACGGGCGATAGAGCACCAGCGTTTTACCGATAACCTGTACATTACAGGCGCCGGTTTCACGCACAATGGCATCTACAATCAAGGTTTTAGTTTCGCGATCTTCAGTTGCGATTTTCACCTTGATTAACTCATGATGTTCGATCGCTTGTTCAATCTCGGCTAGTACCCCTTCGGTCAAACCGTTGTTGCCAAGCATAACTACAGGCTTGAGCGGATGAGCAAGACCTTTCAGGTGCTGTTTTTGTTTAGTACTCAGATTCATCGTATTTTTTGCTTACGTTGGGATTGAAAACGGTTCATTCTACCGCCATCTCTACTGTATCGCCAAATCGGCTGTGCTGATAACTCTACAGCCTGCTACTCACGATGAACAAAGTTGGAATTTGAGATGACAGGTAAAAAGCGTTCTGCCAGCTCTGGTCGCTGGCTGCAGGAACACTTTAGCGATAAATATGTAATTCAGGCGCATAAAAAAGGGTTGCGTTCCCGTGCCTGGTTTAAACTTGATGAAATACAGCAAAGTGACAAACTTTTTAAGCCAGGAATGACTATTGTTGATCTTGGTGCGGCTCCCGGAGGCTGGTCACAATATGTGGTGACTCAAATCGGGAACCAAGGGCGAATCATTGCTTGCGATCTTTTACCAATGGATCCTATCGTTGGTGTTGATTTCCTTCAGGGCGACTTTCGTGATGAACTAGTCGTGAAAGCTCTGTTGGATCGTGTTGGTGACAGTAAAGTTCAGGTTGTCATGTCAGATATGGCTCCAAATATGAGCGGGACACCGGCAGTTGATATTCCTCGGTCTATGTATTTAGTAGAACTGGCACTGGAAATGTGTCGTGATGTTCTGGCACCGGGCGGTAGTTTTTTAGTGAAAGTGTTTCAGGGCGAAGGTTTCGATGAATACCTGCGAGAAATTCGCTCCCTGTTTACGACAGTTAAAGTTCGTAAGCCGGACTCTTCTCGTGCCCGCTCACGTGAAGTGTACATTGTAGCGACCGGGCGAAAACTGTAGTACCCTGGACGCTGTTTGTTAACACAGTTGTAATATGAGGTTAATCCCTTGAGTGACATGGCGAAAAACCTAATACTCTGGCTGGTCATCGCGGTTGTGCTGATGTCTGTGTTCCAGAGCTTTGGGCCCAGCGAGTCAAATGGCCGTAGGGTGGATTACTCCACTTTCCTGTCTGAAGTAAATCAGGACCAGGTACGCGAAGCGCGTATTAACGGACGTGAAATCAACGTTACCAAGAAAGATAGTAACCGATACACGACTTACATCCCCGTTAACGATCCTAAACTGCTTGATAACCTGCTGACCAAAAATGTGAAAGTAGTAGGCGAACCGCCTGAAGAGCCAAGCTTGCTGGCTTCTATTTTCATATCTTGGTTCCCAATGCTATTGCTAATTGGGGTCTGGATCTTCTTTATGCGTCAAATGCAGGGCGGCGGTGGCAAAGGTGCCATGTCGTTCGGTAAGAGCAAGGCGCGTATGCTCACTGAAGACCAAATTAAGACTACTTTTGCTGACGTCGCAGGTTGTGATGAGGCAAAAGAAGAGGTTGCTGAACTGGTTGAGTACCTTCGTGAGCCAAGCCGTTTCCAAAAACTGGGCGGTAAAATTCCGAAAGGCGTACTGATGGTCGGTCCTCCGGGTACCGGTAAAACCTTGCTGGCGAAAGCCATTGCGGGTGAAGCGAAAGTACCATTCTTTACTATTTCCGGTTCTGACTTTGTTGAAATGTTCGTGGGCGTGGGTGCATCCCGTGTTCGTGACATGTTTGAACAAGCGAAGAAAGCGGCACCTTGCATCATCTTCATCGATGAAATCGACGCCGTTGGCCGTCAGCGCGGTGCAGGTCTGGGTGGTGGTCACGACGAACGTGAACAAACACTGAACCAGATGCTGGTTGAAATGGATGGTTTCGAAGGTAACGAAGGTATTATCGTTATCGCCGCAACGAACCGTCCTGATGTACTTGACCCAGCTTTGCTGCGCCCAGGCCGTTTTGACCGTCAGGTTGTGGTTGGCCTGCCAGATGTGCGTGGCCGTGAGCAAATCCTGAAAGTGCATATGCGCCGTGTACCGTTGTCTCCTGATGTTGACGCGGCAATTATTTCGCGTGGTACTCCAGGCTTCTCAGGTGCTGATCTCGCAAACCTGGTCAACGAAGCTGCTCTGTTTGCTGCCCGTGGCAACAAGCGTGTAGTTTCGATGGTTGAATTCGAAAAAGCGAAAGACAAAATCATGATGGGTGCGGAACGTCGCTCTATGGTGATGACGGAAGCGCAAAAAGAATCTACCGCATACCATGAAGCAGGCCACGCCATTATTGGTCGCTTGGTTCCTGAGCATGACCCGGTACACAAAGTGACAATCATTCCGCGCGGTCGTGCGCTAGGTGTCACTTTCTTCCTGCCGGAAGGTGATGCTATCAGTGCCAGCCGTCAGAAACTGGAAAGCCAGATCTCTACGTTGTACGGTGGTCGTCTTGCTGAAGAGATTATTTACGGTGTTGAGCATGTTTCTACTGGTGCGTCTAACGACATCAAAGTAGCTACATCCATCGCTCGTAACATGGTTACCCAGTGGGGCTTCTCTGAGAAACTCGGTCCGTTGCTTTATGCGGAAGAGGAAGGTGAAGTGTTCCTGGGTCGTTCAGTGGCGAAAGCGAAACATATGTCCGATGAAACTGCGCGTATCATCGATCAGGAAGTTAAACTGTTGGTCGAGCGTAACTACGCCCGTGCTCGTCAGTTGCTGAATGAAAATATGGATATTCTCCACACCATGAAAGACGCATTGATGAAGTATGAAACTATTGATGCGCCACAGATTGATGATCTGATGAATCGTCGCGATGTGCGTCCGCCAGCAGGTTGGGAAGATTCAAACAACGGCAACAATAATTCTAATTCTGATAACAATGGTACACCACGTGCACCGCGTCCGGTTGATGAACCGGGTACGCCGAATCCTGGTAATACAATGTCAGAACAGTTGGGCGACAAATAAGTCGTATCTGCCGGATGTTAATGCAGTAATCTATAAAACCCTGGGCCTGTCCCGGGGTTTTTGTTTTATACCCGTCATACTTCAAGCCTCAAGTGCGTTGACTGCGTGCGTTCACCCGAATCACTTACCTGAGTAAGCTCATCGGGATTCTCGCATTTGCCGCCTGCTTGCAACTCGAATTATTTTGGGTATAGCTTCAATCAATTCAAGGGAATCTCGATGAAACTCACAGCTCAGGGCAGCACGCTTGATCTTTCTCATCCACATATCATGGGAATTTTGAACGTCACACCAGACTCCTTTTCCGATGGTGGACAGCACAATTCGTTAGTGGAAGCTGTTAAACACGCTAACGCGATGATTAACGCTGGGGCGACGATTATTGATATTGGTGGAGAGTCGACGCGCCCAGGCGCGGCTGACGTGAGCGTTGATGAAGAGCTGTCGCGTGTGATTCCTGTTGTGGAAGCTATTGCACAGCGCTTTGAAATCTGGATTTCGGTTGATACCTCTAAGCCTGAAGTCATTCGTGAATCGGCGCGAGTTGGCGCGCATATCATCAATGATATTCGTTCATTGCAGGAACCCGGTGCACTTGAAGCCGCCGCACAAACCGGTTTACCGATTTGCCTGATGCATATGCAGGGTGAACCAAAGAATATGCAGCATGCACCGCAATACGACGATGTCTTTGCTGATGTGAATCGCTTCTTTATCGACCAAATAGCCCGCTGCGAAGCCGCTGGTATCGCAAAAGAAAAATTGTTGCTCGACCCAGGCTTCGGTTTCGGTAAAAATCTGACCCACAATTACCAACTTTTAGCCCGACTATCCGAACTCCATCACTTTGGCTTACCGCTGTTGGTGGGGATGTCGCGGAAATCAATGGTTGGCCAACTGCTGAACATCGGGCCTGATCAACGCCTGAGTGGCAGTCTTGCGTGTGCAGTGATAGCTGCAATGCAGGGAGCTAATATCATTCGAGTTCACGATGTGAAAGAGTCAGTCGAAGCGATGCGCGTGGTGGAAGCCACACTTTCAGCGAAGG
>DATERH010000001.1:0-2560 GCA_035271785.1 Buttiauxella sp. | reverse complement strand
TTCTGTACGTACCTGATAAGCCAGGCTGACCACCAGGTCTTTTGCTACTTTCATGATATCTCCTGAGCGAGCATGGGAAAAAAACTGGCGCCGATTGTAGCGGAATTTAGCGCCGGTGTACCCCTAAGCTTAAAAAAAGCTAGCGCATCTCGCTAGTCTGGATGAAAAATCCCAATGACTTGCTCTTGTTCGCGAGCATGGTCTCGCGGTTGTTTATCTGCCTCATGCATTTGGTGACCGCACTTAACACACTCAACAATATCGACATTATTCTCACGCCACATCGCGAGAGAATCTCTCGTCTGACACTCGGGACAAACTGCCCCGGCAATAAATCGTTTACGTACCGGCATTGGCTTCACCTTAATTATTCAAAATCATCCCAACCATCGAACTGCCGACGCTCTTGTTGCATCTCACGTTCGAAAATATCTTCCAGTTCACGACGCGCTTCACGCACCCTGGAAATTTGTGCGTTATCAGTATGAATAGGCATTAATTCGCGCAGCATACTCATATCCAACCGCCTGAAATGGAGTTGTGCTCGATGCGCCTGATGCGGATGCATACCCAGCGACATCAATGCCTTGCGCCCCAATTCCAACGCACTGGAGAAGGTCTCACGTGAAAATTGGGTCACTCCAGCTTGCAACAACTCATGAGCTTCTACACGGCCCCTGGCACGCGCCAGTATCGCCAGATGTGGAAAGTGTTGTTGACACAAATGAACCACTTTCATTGTGTCTTCCGGTTCGTTACAGGTAATCACGATAGATTTTGCTGTTTCAGCACCCGCTGAACGCAGCAACTCAAGCTCTGTCGCATCGCCGTAATAAACTTTATAGCCGTATTTACGCATCAGGCTTACAGAACTGATATCTCTCTCAAGTACCGTGATACGCATCTTGTTCGCCATCAGCAAACGACCAATGACCTGTCCAAAGCGACCAAAACCAACAATAATGACTTGCGGTTGATCGTCTTCCACGTAAGGTTTTTCATCTGTTTCGTCGTCAGCAACATTAAAACGCCGCGCAAGAATGGCATCGACGCCTTTCATCAGTAGTGGTGTCGTCATCATAGAAAGCGTCACAGTCACCAGTAACAGCGGCATTTGGTCGCCACTAAATAGCTTTTGCGATGAAGCCGTTGAGAAAAGGACGAAAGCAAACTCCCCTCCCTGGCTTAACACACCGGCAAACTGCAAACGCTCTGAGCTGCGCAAGCCAAAAAACCACGACAGGCCATACAGCACACTGGCTTTAACTGCGACCAGCACCAGTACACCTAAAACGACCCAGAAAATATGGGTGTAGAGCACGCCAAGATTTAACGCCATGCCCACGGAAATAAAGAACAATCCCAGCAATAATCCTTTAAAAGGATCGATAGCAATTTCCAGTTCGTGCCGGTATTCGCTTTCGGCCAACAGCACGCCGGCGATAAACGTCCCCAGTGCCATTGATAAACCGAGCGCATCCATGAATAACGCCGAACCCAACACCAGCAATAACGCAGCGGCGGTAAAAACTTCACGCACGCCAGAGCCCGCAATAAACCGGAAAACCGGTTTCAACAGATAGCGACCACCGATCAACATGCCAACAAAGGCCAACACTTTGAAGCCTATTTTTATCCAGTCGGGGTTGTCGTCACCATTGCCGGCCAATAATGGCACCAACGCTATCGCCGGAATGACTGCTAAATCCTGAAACAGCAGCACTGAGAAACCGAGTTGTCCGGCTTCATTGCGATTCATCCCTTTATCGCGCATCAACTGTAGCGCCATCGCGGTGGATGACATCGCCAGACCAATACCGCCAATCACCGCGGCCTGCCAGGAAAACTTCGTCAACATCAGCAATCCGGCCAGCACTACTGCGCTGAGCAGTACTTGTGCCGCTCCCACGCCAAAAATGGAGCGCCTAAGTTGCCAAAGTTTGGAGGGATTCAACTCCAGCCCGATGATAAACATCAGGAACACGACGCCCAATTCAGAGAAGTGCAGAATTTCATCCACATCACTGATAAAACCTAAACCCCACGGGCCAATGGCGATACCAGCCAATAAATATCCCAGCACCGCGCCAATCCCTAAACGGGCAGCAATCGGTACAGCAACCACCGCCGCAAACAAAAACAGGACGCCTGCCATCAAAATGTCTGAACCTTCCATTAGCGACCTCCCGGGAGTAACGGTGAAGCCAACCACTCGCCATAGGCCTTCGCATGGCTGGCAAGCTCCTGCGGAGTCTGGCGGCGAGCCCAGTAAACAATGATGGGATTCATCCAGTGCATACGACACATCGCCGCCGTAAGTTCAAACGGACGCAAAATATCGGTCAGCGGAAAGCGATTAAAACCGTCATGCCGATAGGCACCTTCCGGTTCTCCTGTCGTGATCACACTGCGCCAATACTTTCCCTCCAGAGCATTACCTCCAACACCACTGGCAAAACCACGGCTCAGCACACGGTCCAGCCATTCTTTGAGTAACGCCGGGCAGCTATAGGTATAAAGAGGATGTTGGAAGACGATGACATCATGCTCTTGCAGCAAT